>NZ_JBFRKG010000035.1:0-180374 GCF_041469325.1 Shewanella sp. 10N.286.51.B8 | reverse complement strand
TTGAGTTATTAGCTGCAACATATCAGCGTGAGCGATGAGTGTGGACGAATGCCCATGTGAAAGTAGGTCATTGCCAAGCGCCTAATATCTCTCGTAAGAGAGTCGATAAAGGCCTGACTTAACAGTCAGGTTTTTTTCGTAGTTGGGGTAAAAGACAACAATTCCTGATGTTGATTGCTGAGTCATTAGCTGCTGAATATTATTACTTAAGGCAAGTGTGGGCAGTACCCATGTAAAAGCAGGGGTTATCTTTAGGGCTAACGGACTGAATAATGCTATGTCAGTGAACAATAGATCATAGTAAGGCTATTCCACTAAGTCGCGCCAAGCAAAGTGTGTTTTGCCAAGGGTGCTACTGTGCAGAAGTTTTTACGTTGCTGAAGTTTATTGATGGCATATTTTCGATTAGCTGTTGTTGATCTCTGTCGTCTTTAGTATGTTATTAATGCGTCAAATATTTTATTAGCAATCAACGGTGTAGCCTTGTCAAAGCGACCTTTATTTTCACTATCATTCTTAGTGCCTTTTTTTATAAGCGCCCTGTTCTTTCTATTAGTCAGTGGGGAGTTTTACTATGAAAGAGAAGAGTTGCATTCTCAACTGGCGGCTAATGAATCTAAGCACATTGAGAAAGAATTGTATCGGATGACGCATGTCATTGAGTCAGCGTTAGCTAATCAAGACACTTCAAGAATTGAACAAGAGGTTTCTCTTACTGCTATAGATAGCAATATGATGGTTTATGTCATTTTAGATGCTTCTAGCCAAATTCGCTTCGCTAATCATGTCATATGGCGTGACAGTAATGCTACTAATGTTATTGATGGTTACATCAATGACATCCATCAACAAGCGGTAAGCAATAAACGCCCACTGATTCAAACCAATTTAGAGCGTGGCTCTATACAAGCATATTATCCTATCAATGCCTCAGATAAATATAGTTATTCTAGCGCGGTAGATGTGATTTATGTTGAGTACAATATCTCCTCATTGATGGCTGAGGCTGCAGACAGCCTCCAAAAACGCTTTATTTATATTTGGGCAATTGGTGGCATAATTGTGCTACTTTTTTGCTTAGGGTTATATTTGGTACTAATTAAGCCTATTAGAACTTTAACTAAAAATGCGCAAAATATTGTCAATGCTAAAGGGGGATCGACTAAGGTGACTACCTTTGTCGATGAGTTATATTGGCTCAATAAGTCATTGGTTCAAGTAGGGCTACATTTAGCCGAAAGCAATCAGCGACTGACTAATGCTGAGCAGCGTTGGTTATATTCTATTAATGCAGATCAACACGGTATTTGGGACTGGGATACTATATCCAATGGCGTCTTCTTATCAGATCACTGGAAAGAAATATTAGGTTATCAATCCGATGATATCGCTAGCTCCTATGAAGCCTGGGAAGCTTTGTTACATCCAGATGATAAAAAAGCAGTGGTAGCAGCACTTAATAATTATCTGCAAGGTAAAACTCGCAATTACGAAAGTGTTCATCGGATGCTAACTAAGGCGAATGATTACATTTGGGTGTTAGATAGAGGTCAAATTATCCAGTGGGATGAACTGGGTAAGCCAATAAGAGTCATAGGTTCGATAAACGATGTTTCTTCTGAACTTGAAAACCAACAGATTACTGTAGAAAGGCAAAGTCATGTTGGGGTGTCAGATATTATTGATCGGGAAGCGTTAGCTAACGAATTGTTTGACCTTCAAGCTTATGCGCGTAAAAGTAATCAACATTGCAGCTTGCTAGTCATTAATCTAAGTAACATTAAGTTAGTAAATGAAGCGTTAGGTGAGCAACTCACTGATCGATTACTTATGCAGATTTCAGCAAGGCTTTCTGGGAGTTTTTCAAATAGCTGTTTGTTAAGTCGTCTGGGAGATGATGAATTTGTTATTGCAGCAAAAAATTTAGGTAATAATTTAGAGCATGCCAATAAACGTGCGTTAGCGTTAGCAAGTGAAGTTCGCCAAGTGGTTGGCCGTAGTTTCAGCATATCTGGACAAGATGTTTCAGTTTTTACTCAAATTGGAATGGTGGTTTTTGATGGCCAAGAATCTTTAGAACCGAGTCAGTTACTTTCTCGTGCAGATAAAGCTTTATGCAAAGCTATTGAAAGTAAGACCAATAGCTGTGTGCTACATAGTTTACTGTTGGATGCTAGCCACAATGAACCCTTGAAATTACAACGGGACTTAAAGTTAGCGATTAAGGCTGGCCAGATATCCTTGGTTTATCAGCCTGTAGTAGATATACATGGCAATACCGAAAGTGTTGAAGTATTGATGCGTTGGCATCATCCTCAGTTAGGTTTTATTCGCCCGAAGCAATTTATTCCAGTTGCTGAGCTTTCTAACACGATTTTTGAACTTGAATTATGGATGTTAAGTCAGGTTTGCTTATTTATAAAGAGCTTACAAGCTGCGAATTTAAATTGCCCGTGCTTTTCAATTAATGTCTCTTCTAGGCATTTTCATCAAGATATGTTTGTTGATGTTATTCTTAACAAGATTGCAGAAAGAGGCGTTAATTTTAATTTAATCCAATTGGAGTTGTCGGAAGATATCTTTTCTATTAATCCTATCACTGCAAAAAATAAAATTTTAAAACTACAGCGGGCCGGTGTCAGAGTCGCTATCGATGATTTTGGATCAGGTTTATGTCCGTTACATCGCTTTAATGGTATTCATTTTGCTCAGGTTAAGCTGGCTACTGGCTATATTAATGATATTGTTAGTTCAAAAGAGGCGCGAAAGATATTCCGCTCACTTATTAATATGACCAAACAGTTAAATTATCCTGTCGTAGTAAAGCACATTGAAGATCGTCAGCAGTTGAGTTTACTGAGCGATCTTAATAGTAATTTGTTTCAAGGCTTTGTAATTAGTAGGCCGCTATCCCAACAAGACATTAAACACTTATTAGAATCAGAAATTAACCTGAGCGTGGTTTGGAAAGTACCATTTAGTTAGTTTAAGTTATAAGTTAACTGGACTTCCCAAACTTCAGACAGTCATCAGGGTTTCTAAAGTGTTAATGGCACTAATATCAATGGCGCTAGTATAATTGCTATTAATAGCTGCTAATTAGTATTGCTCAAGAAAAGCGAACATACTTGTCAGTGCTTGGTTACGTACCTCATCTACTTCCATAAATATCTCATGCCGACTGCTGTGTATCCTTTGTAGCTGGCATAAGTTATTTTCCGCTCTATCTTGGGCTGCATTATCCACAATGGTGTCTTCAGTCGCTTGCAAAATAAGAATGGGCTTGATACTCGTTGCGGCCACTTGGGTTGCGTTATCAGCTGCTGTTATAGCTTCTAATAGCCAGTTGTTTGTGGGCGAGCCTAACTGAATTTGTGGATTCTGCTCAAACAGCGCGATAGAGGCTTGATAACGATTTTGGCTATGGGTTAGCTCATTGTCAGCAAAGCTGGTTGCATTATAGTTTTTACCACCAATAACATAGTTGGGCTCTTTGTCTGCAGTATAAGTATTTAGCAGCTTGGCTAAAGAGCGAATAAAGCCTTTATTCATTGGCAAGTTGATGCCATACATGGGGGCTGAAAACACCGCAGCATTAAATGTGCTTGGATATTGGCCCATATACAAAGTACCTATGGTTCCCCCCATTGAGTGGCCCACAAGATATAGAGCATCATGTGCTTGGGGTTGAACAATTTGCTTGATAAAAACATGAAAGTCATCGATATAAGTCTGAAATTTATCAATGTGACCCTGGTGATTATTTTTTTGACTGCGTGATGACAAGCCTTGACCGCGATGATCGAGAATATAAACGCTATAGCCTTGCTGATATATATTGAACATCAGCTCTTTATATTTTAAATAGCATTCAACCCTGCCACTACTGATGACAATTGCTTTGTTGGTGGTTGGATTTCGAATAAAAGCATAGGCAATATCGGCATTGTCTTGACGTAGTTTGGCTTGCGTTACCGCTTGCCAAAATTGTTGCTGCTCATCATTATTAAGTTGTTGCTCTGACGAAAAAGACAAATCGATCACCTTAAGCTTTAAGAAATAGGACTAGGGTTTGGCTGGATGTAAACCTTGGCAGTGTAGCAAACAGTGATACTGATGGGGAAGGTGGTTATAGAGAGCTAAATGGCAATTTAGCTCTCTAATGAGTGTCTATTATTAGTTTACTCGTTGCTGCTCGCTAATGAACTCGTCAACCATTTGTTCTAGGATCGCCATGGTAACTGAACCATTTTCTAGCAATGCATCATGAAATAAACGGATGTTAAAGTCTTCACCTAATGCAACTTCAGCTTTGTTACGTAAACGCTTTATGGTTAATTCACCAACTTTATATGACAGTGCTTGTCCTGGCCACGAAATATAACGGTCAATTTCGGTGGTGACATTGTGTAGTGATAATGCGGTGTTACTGGCCATAAACTCTATGGCCTGCTCACGGCTCCAGCCTTTTGCGTGCATACCAGTATCGACCACAAGACGTGCTGCCCGCCACATTTCATAGGTTAAGCGGCCAAAATTACTGTATGGGTCTTGGTAAAAGCCCGCTTCTAACCCTAGATACTCTGAGTACAATCCCCAACCTTCGCCAAATGCCGAGATATAACTCAAGCGTCTAAAGTCGGGTAAGTCTGTTAGCTCTTTATTTAGCGAGATCTGTAAATGATGCCCAGGTACTGCTTCATGCAAGGTTAATGCTTCCATTTCATATAGCGGACGTTTATCGAGGGCGTATGTATTGACCCAGTAGTAGCCTGGCTCATCATCACGGTTTGAGCCAGAGTAACGTCCCGTAGTGTATTTAGGGGCGATTTCAGCCGGTACTGGTTTAATGCCATAAGGGGTTCTAGGTAAGGTGGCGAAAAGTTTAGGCAAAGCAGCATCTGCTTTTTTAGCGATATAAGCAGCTTCTTTTAATAACTCTTCAGCTGTCTTTGGGTAAAACTGTGGATCTGTGCGTAAGAAATGCAGAAATTCAGCAAAGCTGCCTTCAAATTTTACCTCTTTGATGACTTGTTCCATTTCTGCTTTGATTCGGGTGACCTCTGATAAACCCAGTTGATGAACTTCATCGGTTGTCATGGCTAAGGTGGTGTAATAGGCCACGCGGTTTTGGTAAAAAGCCTCGCCATTAGGTAGCTCTTTTGCGGCAATCGCAATACGGGCATTAGGAATATATTCTTCAGTCATAAAATCGAAAAAATCTTGATACAGCGGTAGCACTTTTTGCTCAACAGTATCTCGACCTTGCTGGGTTAATTGCCGTTTTTCAGACTCGCTAAAGTGATCGGGAAATTGAGTGAAGGGTTTGTAATAACCGCTGTCTTCAACAGGGACAATATAGGCACTAATACTTTGCTCAAAACCGGTTAAGGTTACTTTTGCTGGGGTAATACCACTGCTTAAGCCCTGTTTTAGCCAAAATGTTTGCTGGGCAAAATAAGTGGGTAAGGCATTAAGTTTTGCTAAATAATCTTGATAATCTTCAACGCTATTAAAGCGCCCATTAGCGATTGAGGCGATGTAAGCATGAAAACCACTTTCGGCCGTTATCGGTAAGTAATGATCTTTAAAGTTGTACATATCAACACTGTTTTGCAGTTGGTACGCTAATAACTGTGTATTAATTTTGTCGGTTTTTGACAGGGTGACCGGATCAATTTGCTTTAATGATGCCAGTAGCTTTTTCTGACGTAGATTCTTTTGGGCTAAGGATTCTGGTGATAAATCAGCTAATTTATCGGCCTTTGACTTATCGCCTAATGAATAGGCCAATGTCGGCGAGTAATCCAAGTCTACTTGCCAAGCGTTATCAATAATTGATTTCAGGCTCATATTTTCTACTACTGCCGCTGTAGCCGTTTCTTTTACCTGAGTTGGGGTTTCAGTTTTTTCGGGAACGCCTAAATAATATTGAGCTTTAGAGCCTGAAGTCATTTTACAGCCAGAAATGGCAAGCATGATGAACGCTGGCAGTATGAGCTTTCGCATGGGAAATTCCTTTAAACGTTGGTAAATAACAAATTTAGCTAACTAAGCCACAACATAGCAATTCAATCATATGCTCGCTAGTGAAATTCATCGACATAATTGTTACTGATTGCATAATTTAGTTGCTGCTAAGGTCGTTTTTTTGTCGATGCGTGTTAAACTTTGCTTGCTGGGTGTTCATAAAATAAAAAACACATTTAGCTCAAAAATTTAATAGGGGGCAAAAATGATCAATACATCCATTCCGCTGGTTGATTTGCATCGTCATTTAGACGGCAACGTGCGGGTCAAAACGATTTGGGAGCTTGGCCATCAGCATGGTATTCAACTGCCTGCTAACTCAATTGCAGAGTTGGCTCCCTTTGTTCAAATTCAAGGCAAAGAAAATAGTTTAGTGGCATTCCTGACTAAGCTGGATTGGATGGTGGGCGTATTAGCTGATTTAGATGCTGTAAAACGCGTAGCATATGAAAATGTTGAAGACGCGGCAGTATCAGGGCTTGATTACACTGAACTGCGTTTTAGCCCATATTACATGGCAATGAGTCATAACTTACCGATTGAAGGCGTGGTTGAGGCCGTTATTGATGGCGTCAAAGCTGGCATGAAAGATTATGATGTTAAGGTTAACTTAATCGGCATTTTGTCGCGCTCATTTGGACAAGAGAAATGCCGCTTAGAGCTTGATGGCTTGTTAGCGCATCGAGATAGCTTGGTGGCAATGGATCTAGCTGGCGATGAACTAGGTTTCCCTGGTGAGCTATTCAATGAACACTTTAAGCGAGTGAGAGATGCTGGCTTGCAGATCACAGCCCACGCCGGTGAGGCGGCCGGTAGCGAGAGCATGTGGCAAGCAATGCAAGAGTTGGGTGCTACTCGAATTGGCCATGGTGTAAATGCTATCCACGACCCTAAGTTGATGGAATATTTAGTTAAGCACTCTATTGGAATCGAGTCATGCCCGACAAGTAATTTACATACTTCAACTGTGGCTGATTATGATGCTCATCCATTTACTCAGTTTCTGGATGCTGGAGTATTAATTGGTCTTAATACCGATGATCCTGGTGTGAGCGCGATTGATATCAAGCATGAATATCGTATCGCTAAGTCAGAACTGGGTTTAACTGATGCTCAGCTGATGCAAGTGCAACGTAATGGTGTTGAAATGGCCTTTTTATCAGGCAGTGAACGCAAGGCGCTATACGCGTCAAAGTTATAGTTAGCTCCTACCTGTTTAGCTGAAAATAAACATAAAAAAACCGCTGATAATCAGCGGTTTTTTATTGCGTGATAGTAAAAACTAAATCACTCGCGAGAACTGTTGCTGACGTGCTTTTTGACGATAGTAAACGTCAAAACACATACAGATATTGCGGATCAACAGACGACCGGTAGGGCTAATGGTAAGCTTACGGTCTGTGATATCAACTAATTTATCATCAATGAAGGTTTGTAGCAGTTTTAAATCTTCAACAAAGTACTCTTCAAAATTAATATCAAATTGCTGTTCAATTTTGGCTAAATCGAGGTCGAAGTGACAAATCATTTGTTTAATCACTACACGACGAATTTCATCGTCACGATTTAAGCTACAGCCTTTCCATAATGCGTGACCTTTTTCGTCAATCGACTCGTAGTATGGACGGATATCTTTTTGGTTTTGGGCATAACAATCGCCAATTTGGCTAATTGAAGACACACCTAAACCTAATAGGTCACATTCTTCCTGAGTGGTATAACCTTGGAAGTTACGATGAAGCTTACCGGCATTTTGAAGCTTTGAAAGCTCATCATCTGGCTTAGCGAAGTGATCCATACCAATGAACTGATAACCTGCACCGGTTAATGATTCAATGGTTTGATGCAACATATCTAGCTTTTGCTGTGGCGAAGCCATATCTTCATCTTTAATCTTACGCTGAGCGGCAAAACGAGATGGTAAGTGCGCATAGTTAAAGATAGACAAACGATCCGGTGATAACTCAATCACACGCTTAATGGTTTCTGCAAAGGTTTCAGGGGTTTGGTGCGGTAGACCGTAGATTAAATCTGCGTTGGTCGATACAAAGCCCATGTCTTTTGCTTTAGCCATTAAGTCAAAAATAAACTGCTCATCTTGTTCGCGGTTTACGGCAACTTGTACCTTTTTATTGAAATCTTGTACACCAATAGAAATACGGTTAAAGCCAGCTTCTTTTAATGTATCAAGCATGGTTAATTCGATTTCACGAGGGTCTACTTCAATAGAGAATTCGCCAACATCAGCAAAATTAAAATGACTTTTAATCAGCTTTGATAAGGTTAAGATTTGCTCTGGGTTTAAGAATGTAGGTGTACCGCCACCCCAATGCATTTGGGTCACAGTGTAATTTTTGAATAACGGGGCACGCTTAACAATTTCACTTGCAAGGTATTCAATGTACTGGTCAGCTTTATGTGCATGACGAGTAATGACTTTATTACATCCGCAGTAATAACAAAGCTTGGCACAAAATGGGATGTGGATGTATAAAGACAGTTTGTCACTTTTACTGGTTTCAATCGCTGAAAGTAGATTTTGCTCAGTAAAAGTATCGTCAAATTCTAAAGCCGTTGGATACGACGTATAGCGTGGACCACTGTAGTTATACTTTTCGATCATTGACTGATCCCAACTTATTTGTGTGGGCTGCTTCAAGGCGTGTCCTCCGGGTAAATTAGCAATGTACGAAGTATGCAAGTATCTTTAACAAATAACCTTGATCTACGTTGTAAATTTGAAATTTCTCATTAGCAATTAGGTGCATTTTTGCAGGAAAAGTTAGCATTTAGGTAGATTTGTGGCATAGCTCACAGCCTCAATATCCATGTTGAGGCTGTTATCTGTCTTATAACTAAGGGATTTGTTAAAAACTGTCGGTTATTAATGCATGAAATGAAACTGTTTCAACTTCTTAGCGTCTTCAAGCAAGCTTTGTTCTAACTTTGCTTCAGATTTCATTCTGGCTAAGTCCAATTTCATTCGCTGCTGTTTAGGTAAAGCGCTGCGTGCATCTTTTATGGGATGATCTTTAATACAGGCGTAATGCTCGAAGATATGCGGGAATTCAACGGCCATTGCTTCAGACATGGATAAGGTATCAAATAACTTAGCGATTCGCATTACCCCTTCAGAAGGCTCACAGCGCTCTTCTAACATGGCTGCTGCGATATACTTGATATCATCTAATACTTGTTGTTTTTTGGCTCTGGCTTCTATTGTGCACTGCTTACTGGCTGCTAGTGATGCCTGTTGTTGTTTCTTGACTTGTAATAGCAAGTATCCGGCGTAAGAAGCTAAAAGTAATACAATGATGACAGCGACAACAATAACAATGCTAGACACAGTTTATCCTTAAAGTGATGTTAGGCTTGAATAAGGCTTAGTTTAGAATAAATAGAAAAATGGCATATCTGAAATAGATATGCCATTTAAAAGTAGTAATGATTAAGACTGGTAGTCTTTTAATACATCCGCGCCTGTTTCAAAGCGCTCATATAAATCATCATCTGAAGCGGCTTTTTTACTCGGAGCGGCTGGTGCTGGTAATTCTTCAGCATCCGAAATGCCTAATTTTTCCATCAGCGATTCAATTTTAGATAATTGGCTATCTAACCATTTCTGATCGTCAGCGGCTAAGTCTTTGCCTTCTTCTAGCAAATCAAGCAAGTCATTAAACCTTGGATCTTCTTCAAGCTTTAATAATTTTTGCTCGTCAGTCAGTTTAGGCTGTTTCACTTTTGCACTAGCAGCAACAGTTGCTTCTTTAGCTGGTGCAAACGATAACGCAACAGGCTTCTTGCTACCATGACGAGGGTCATTATTTTTTTGCGTTTTCACATGTGGTGATTCTTTTTCAATCAGGGCTTCGTTATGACGGCTACCTGATTTACGACCAGAATCATTCTTCTTGCCGCCGATGACTTTGCGCTCAGACTTTTTGACTCTTGGTGCTTGTTTAGGGCCATTTTCGCCGCCCTTGCGCGATTTTTTACTACGAGCCATTGGTGATCTCATTAGGTTGTAAAATTTGGCTAGACGGATTCATATCCACCTTGCACTAAATAAGGATGCGCTTTATATCAGACTTTGATGTTTTTTGCATCAATACGAGCTCTTTTGCTGCAAATAATAGCGTAAATTCGCTGTGTTGTGCCAAATACTCGAAAGTTTGTTGCTGATAAAAGCTAACGTGAGTGGGGTTATTCTTGAAATGCCATTTAGAAAAGTGATTTAAATCAGTCATTAAAGACGTACTTATTGCTAACCATCCACCAGGTTTTAGCAATTTTGACAGTAATTGCCATTCTTTACCTGGTTGCTGGAAATGCTCTAGTACCCGATAGCAGCAAATGAAATCGTATTGCTGATTGAAAAGTTGTTGATCGGCTTTAACAAATGGGTCGTACTGATAAAGGCGGTGACCCGCGTGTTCAATTTTGTCGAGGCTGGCTTTGTCTAGCACCCTGCCAAAATTGAGCCCTGTCAATGAACCACTTTGCTGGGCGCTTATCTGTGACAGCAAGGGTTTGATAAATTGAATTAGTTGCTTTTGCTTGCTGGCTTTATTGGCTCGGCCATAACGCTGTAATTGCGCTGCCGGCATAAGGTGGGATTGGGGGTTAGCGAAAACAAGGCCGCATTGATCGCAGCGGTAAAAGGCTCTTTTTTTATCTTGTAGAAAAAATTCAGCACGATAACGGCACAAGGGACATTTTATCATTGAAGTAAGCAGGCACCTGAACAAAAACAAAGATATATATCAATCAATAGCAGATTTAGGTTGATTATGAAAGTGATTACAAAAAGCGGAAATAAAAAAAGGTGGCAGTAAACTGCCACCTCGTAAAACAGTGCTTATCACACTATATTCTGATTCCAAGTATCCGTACTTGCTATGTGACTATCCCGGTCAGTATCCTTCTTGTTTTTAGCGCTTTCCATGCTTTTTTAGTTGTTATCGGTCTTCAATGACACTTTATTTAAATCCTGTTGCCGTCCTGACCACAGCTTCCGTAGATGGTCTTCAATGACACATCAATTTCCTAGTTGTCTTCAATGACATTAGTAAACAATCCATGTTTAAAGTACCGTCCAGTGATATCAAGCCTCCGCAAGTGCATCCTAAGCAATTAGCTTCCTTTGCCGCTACTTTAATCCTTAAAGTAGTGTCCTTATGGGGTTTTATCTCTGTTGCGTAAGGGAGTGCTATTTAAGCGTGTCGACCATTCGGTCTAATCCTTACAAATTCTATATGACCTGGACTTCAAGCTGAAATCACTACTCTTATTATTTTTAGTGAGTGGTCTTATTTATATTATTGTTATTGGTAAATATTATTCTTATATCTTAAATGTAAACGTAGCCGAAATCTGTGAGATAGAATTGATATTTTTGTTCTGACAGTTGGGTTCATTTCGGTACGGGGCTATTTAACCCTAAAAGAGCGATCTCTGTCAAGCCTCAATAGCCTCAAGTTTACGTAAACGTAAACTTGAGGTTATAAAAAAGGGTGAATTGTCACCCTTTTTGTCGTTGTCAGCGCGAGCAGTAAAATTTACTTAAGGCTTGAAATATATTGAGATAATGCTTGGATATCACTGTCAGTTAGCTTTTTAGCAACATCTTGCATCATGCCATTGAGATCGTTGTTACGATTTGTATCGCGGAATTTATTTAGCTGGATTTTGACATAATCAGCATGTTGACCACCAATTGATGGGAAGCCTGCAAGCTCTGCGCCTTTACCATCTGGTCCATGACATGCCATGCATGAAGTGATACCACGATCCATATCGCCGCCTTTATAAAGGGCTTCGCCTTCAGCAGGAATACTCGCCACATCGGCTACATTTAATGTTTGGCTAGCATAATATGCAGAAACATCCTTAATATCTTGTTCAGATAAGGATATTGACATGCCTATCATGGTAGGATCATTACGACCTTCTTTGCCGCCGCTTTTAGCCGCCGCTTGGAAATCATGTAATTGCTTTTCTAGATAAGATGCGTGCTGTCCGGCCAGTTTAGGCCAAATAGGAGCAATGCTGTTACCGTCAACACCGTGACAGGCTGAACACATAACTGATTTAGTTTTACCCGCTTCCACATTACCTTCAGCGATTGCAGGGGTTGATATAGCGGCAAATACAGACAGCGCAAGAGCTAACTTTTTCATGGCGTTCCAACTTCTTGTTTAATTTATTGTCCTGAGCTTACTAGGGTGACCTGCAAGCGTGGTAAAATCTACAAACTGTGATCCGGGTAATATTTTACACGAAAATGTGGAAAAGTAAGCAAATCTTACATAATTAAGGTATTACCTAAAAATTATTGGAGTAAATCGTGCCAGAAACGCGTATAGATTTTCGAAAAACCAAGTTTTTAATTAGTGCGCCAGACATTGCACACTTAAATGAGTACTTACCTGGTGATGCCGGAGTAGAAATAGCGTTTGCTGGCCGCTCTAATGCAGGTAAGTCAAGCGCCTTGAATGCATTAACGGATCAAAAAGGCTTAGCAAGAACCAGTAAAACCCCCGGTCGTACTCAACTTATTAATGTTTTTGAACTTGAAGAAAACCGTCGTCTAGTTGATTTGCCTGGCTATGGTTTTGCTAAGGTGCCTTTAGCATTAAAAAATAAATGGCAAAAAGCTTTAGGTGAATATTTACAAGAGCGCGCCTGTTTAAGCGGTGTTGTGGTGTTAATGGATATTCGCCATCCGCTTAAAGATCTCGATTTGCAAATGATTGAGTGGGCTGTGCTGAGTGAAATCCCAGTGTTAGCTTTGCTTACTAAGTCTGATAAGCTCGCGCAAAACGTCAAAATGAAGACAGTTAATGCGGTGCGTAAAGAGTTAGCTGAGTATGGGGATTGGGTTAAAGTTGAACCTTTCTCTTCTACTAAAGGGACTGGTAAACCTAAAGTGCTAGGCATTTTAAATGAGTGGTGTAACCCAAGCTGGCTCACTGAAGCTGAAGCGGAGCAAGCATCGCAAGAGCAGGCTGAATAAGAATAACTAATTCTTATTCAGTTTAAAAAGGCTATTAAGACTTTGTACTTAGTAGCCTTTTTTGCATTTAAAAATCGAGTTTCGAAAAATGGCAAAAAAAAACCGATAACTAAATAGCTATCGGTTAAAAAAATTAGCTCTTTTGGGGAGAAGCTAAATTCAACAAGACTCAAGTGCCATCTACTCATTGATGACGCTCAATAAGCTCATAATACCTGTTTCTTAAATGTAGTTAAAGTATTTACTCTAAAATTTATTTTGGGCAAAAAAAAGCTCCAACATATATAGATGCTGGAGCGCCATAATTCGGCTTGTCACTATTTCTAGTGAAATAAAAAGGTCTGAAAGATGGAACATCTTAACCTCTGTACCCTACAGCGAAGATAATACGGTATTAGCCTTTAAATGAAAAACTGTTTTTCGTTAAAATGAACAATATTGTGAGCAGCAACACAATTTATGCTGGGTTTATCAGCGTTTTTTGTGCAAAAGACTAAGTGGTAAACAAGCAGGTAAAAAAATACCTGTAAATTTTTCATTACAGGTATTTTGTATTCGGCAATGACTATCTGTTTAGCCGCATCCGTTTCATCATCTGTTTAGGTGTATATGTGAGTCGTTAAACCCTAGTGCGCCTCATCCCAATTGTTTCCAAGTCCTGCTTCAGCTAATAGCATCACATCAATGGAGGCCGCTTCGGCCATCAGTTCACAGACCTTGCTCTTCAAGGCTTCTGCTTTATCTGCATCCACTTCGAAAACCAATTCATCGTGCACCTGCATCATCATGGTGATCTCACCTTGAGTGTCGTTCTCAATCCAAGCGGCGATCTTTATCATCGCTTTTTTGATGATATCAGCGGCAGTGCCTTGCATTGGCGCATTAATCGCTGCGCGCTCAGCCGCCTGACGGCGCATGGCGTTTCTGTCTTTAATATCAGGTAAGTACAGTCGTCTGCCGTAAAGGGTTTCGACATAGCCAACATCAGCGGCTAACGCGCGGGTGTCTTCCATGTACTTCAATACGCCAGGATAGCGGGCGAAGTAAGTATCAATGTAGGTTTGAGCTTCTTTACGTGGGATATCTAGCTGCTTGGCCAAGCCAAACGCTGACATGCCATAGATTAAACCGAAGTTAACCGCTTTAGCTCGGCGGCGTTGCTCGGTAGTCACTTCTTCAAAATGCACCCCAAATACTTCTGCTGCGGTGGCTTTATGAATATCTTTATTTTCAGCAAATGCTGTCAATAAGCCTTTATCTTGTGAAAGATGCGCCATGATGCGTAATTCAATTTGCGAGTAATCGGCAGCCAATACTTTACGGCCTTCAGCGGCGATAAAAGCTTGCCTAATGCGGCGACCTTCTTCGGTTCTGATAGGGATATTTTGCAGGTTTGGCTCGCTTGATGATAAACGTCCTGTGGCGGCATTGGCTTGATGATAGCTGGTATGCACGCGCCCGGTAACAGGATTAACCATTAATGGCAATTTGTCGGTATAGGTGCTCTTTAATTTTGACAGACTGCGGTGCTGCAAAATAATTTTAGGAAGCGGGTAATCTAGGGCTAATTCAACCAGTACATCTTCTGCGGTTGACGGGGCACCTTTTGGGGTCTTTTTGATGACCGGATAGCCAAGTTTATCAAAAAATAATGCCTGTAATTGCTTTGGAGAGCCGAGGTTAAACTTCTCACCGGCGATGTCATAAGCCTTAGTTTCAAGATCGTCAATCTTCTGTGCAAGTTCATCACTTTGTTGACTGAGCAGCATGCTGTCAATGAGTACGCCTTGACGTTCGATATTTGATAATACTTGGATTAGCGGTAATTCAAGTTCATTAAATACTGAGCTGAGTGTTGGCTCTTTCTCTATTCTTGGCCATAGGTGCTGATGTAAACGCAGGGTGATGTCGGCATCTTCTGCTGCATAGGGCGCAGCTACATCCAAATTAATTTGGTTGAAGGTTAACTGTTTTGCGCCTTTGCCGGCAATTTCTTCAAAGCTAATATTTTTATGACCAAGATACTTAAGGGCTAATCCGTCCATATCATGACGAGAGGCGACAGAGTTAAACACGTAGGACTCAAGCATGGTATCAAAGCGAACACCTTTAAGGCTGATGCCTGCATTGGCAAAGATACTGATATCGTATTTTAGGTTTTGGCCGACTTTTTCAAGTTGGTCATTTTCTAAAATCGGTCTTAATTGCTCAAGTGCGTACTCCATAGCAAGTTGCTGTGGTGCGTCTAAGTAATCATGGGCTAACGGCAAATAAGCCGCTTTACCTGCTTCTATTGCAAATGAAATACCGACCAGCTTTGCTTCCATGTAGTTTAGGCTGGTGGTTTCGGTGTCGATGGCAATTAATTTAGCTTTTGATAGCTTTTCAATCCAAAGGGTTAACTGCGCTTCGGTTAATATGGTGTCATATTCAACTTCAATGGCCGCAGCGACAGGCGTGATTTCCTCTGTGGTGTTAGACTTGCTTGATGTATTAAAGCCTGATTTATTATCCAATACTTCTGCTAACCAGCGCTTGAATTCCATTTCACCATAAAGCTTAACCAATTCATCGCGGTTTTGTGGTTTGGTGGCTAATTTATCCCAGTCATTATCCCACTCCACATCGGTTTTGATGGTGGCAAGATCGTATGACAGCTGCAGCATGTCTTTATTTTCGGCAATTTTCTTTGGCATGGTTTTAGAGCCGCGGAAAGTCACATCTAACACGCTTTCTGGATTGGCAATGAGCTTATCAACACCGCCGACTCCCGTTAACATAGCTAAAGCTGTTTTTTCGCCAACACCTGGTAAGCCAGGTATGTTATCGGCTTTATCACCCATCATTGCCAATAAATCGATGATAAGTTCAGGGCCAACACCAAATTTAGTGGTGACTTCTTCTGGGCCCATTATGGTATCGGTCATGGTGTTAATCAAGGTGACGTTTTCATCAACAAGTTGCGCCATATCCTTATCACCTGTGCTGATAAGCGTCGCGCGACCTTCTTTACTGGCTTTAAGTGCAATCGTGCCGATGACATCATCAGCTTCAACACCCGGTATACAAATAAGTGGCAAACCTAAAGCGTGAATAATGGCATGTAGTGGTGCAATTTGAGTGCGCAAGTCATCAGGCATAGCCGGGCGCTGTGCTTTATATTCGCTATACATATCATTTCGGAAAGTTTTGCCCTTGGCATCGAATACCACGGCAATATGGCTAGGGTTATAGCGGCTCATTAAACTACGAAGCATATTCACTACACCGTAAACTGCACCCGTCGCTTCACCTTTAGAGTTGGTTAAATGCGGTGGAGAATAATAAGCGCGGTAAAGGTACGAAGAACCATCCACAAGGACGAGTGGGTTATTGGGGATTGTTGGCATAGTTTGGTTTCATATTCAGTGTTCTGAGATGGCTCTAGAATGCCACATACACGGCTTTTCGGCCACGGCAAATTTCATCTCAGGCTGTGGATAAGTCTGTGAGTGAATTAATTAATCAATTAGAGGTGTTTTAAATACGGCTGGGAGTAAAACAGTTAAACCTTTGATTTATTGTATTAATTATATTTTTTGTGAGTTGAATTATAGTTTTAAAATATATTCCTAATTTGTGGACTTTTTTAATATTCTTATTGAATTAACTCGAATCTTGGTACAGATTTTAAACCATGGTGTGAATTCGAGAAACTAAGTTAGCATGTTTTTTGAACAGATCAATAGGTTTGTTGAAAAAAAGTTAAATTAATACAATGGTAAGGGATCATTAATGAAAAATATTGCGGTATTACTCAGTGGGAACGGGGTGTTCGACGGAGCAGAAATTCAAGAGTCAGTATTAGCCTTATTGGCATTATCTCAGGCAGGGGCGAGTTATCATTGCTTTGCGCCAAATATTAATCAACTGCACGTGGTGAATCATTTAACCGGTGAAGTTGAAGTGAATGCTCAAAGAAATGTATTACAGGAATCAGCGCGTATTGCCCGTGGTGACATCAGTGATGTTAGTGCGCTTAATATTGCGCAATTTGATGGCTTAATCGTCCCTGGTGGATTTGGCGCAGCCAAAAATCTTTGTGACTTTGCTATTGCTGGTGGTGATTGCGTGGTCCAGCCACAAGTGGAAAGCTTCATTCAAGAATTTGTGCTTGCCAGCAAGCCAATGGGCTTTATGTGTATAGCGCCTATCATGTTACCGCGAATATTTAAAAATTCTCCTAAGGGCACCATAGGTAATGATCGCGCGACGGCTCAGGCATTTAATGAAATGGGTGGTGAGCATTTAGAGAGTACTTGCGCTGATATCGTTATTGATAAGCAAAATAGGCTGGTAACCACCCCAGCCTATATGTTGGCGACGTCCATAGCTGAGGCTAATGTGGGTATTAAAAAGCTCGTTACAGAAGTGCTGGGGATGTGTTAGTGGTTATTTAGCGGCTGATTTACGGCTATCAAAAGCGCCTTGAGCTAAACCAATCAATAATCCGCCGATATGAGCACCATTGGCGATGGGCATACCAAGTAAATCGGTAAAGCCCAGTACCAGCCAAACAAGCATAAAGCCCATGTAGCTATTAGGGATGCCAATACCTGATTGGGGTTGGCGTTGCCCCATTATCCAGGTGTAGCCCACTACGGCGTATACCACGCCTGATAAGCCGCCAAAGTTAGGCCCTGTCATCATGTATTGCACGATGCTGGGTAAACTCCCTGCAACGACGAGTAATATTATCAGTGGCTTGCTGCCTAGCTTGGTTTCAATCTTGCCGCCTAGATACCACCACCATAATAAATTGAAGGCGATATGCATTAATGAAAAATGCATTAAACTTGGGGTGAATACGCGCCATATTTGGCTAATGTCACTTTGGGGCACAGCGCCAAAAAATGATAACTGGCTAAAAATGCTATTGGCAAAGCCAAGGTTCATGCCGGCATATACCAGCACACAGGCGAAGAAGGTAATAAGAGTTAGCGGCCCTGCACCAGTAATAAACTGTTGGATAAGCCCCAAGCTGGAGGAACCATAATCTAATTTTGTTTCGGTGGTGCCATTATCCCAAGAAGCTTGTAAGTACTTTTTCTGATAAGGGTTTTGTCTAAACTGTTCAAACTCATATTTGGCTTGTTCTGCCTGAGATTGTTGATCAACGACCAAAGATACGCCCGTTTCAATCACTACGGGGTAGCATTCAATACCAAGACCTTTTAAATAGTCTATAAATGCCTGTGCTGCGCGAGCGTTAGGTAATTGGCCGATTTCAATCATGCGTGAGCTGCACTCCAAGCTGTATAACCACCATCAAGACTATAAACATCATCAAAACCTTGTTCGATAAGGTAACCTGCAGCGCCTTGACTACTCATACCATGATAGCAGACAACAACTAGGGCTTTATCCATATCAGCACCTGCCATAAAGTGTGAGATATTTTCATTGGTAAGGTGCACAGAGCCTTCAATATTCCCTGCTGCAAAACTGGCTGCATCACGTATATCAACAATTTGAACATCACTGGCATCTTCTTGCATGTGAATGAGTTCATTAATCGATAAATGCTTAAACGCTGACATGGTTAATCCTTTAAAAAATGACGATAGTAAAAATGAAAATAGAGCCTTTAGTATGTGACAAGGGGTTGTACGTATACAACCCCTTTTTAGATGAGAATAAATCCGCTATATGGTGATTAATCCCAATTCAATATCACTTTACCTGATTGACCTGAGCGCATAGCGTCAAAGCCTTGTTGGAAGTCATCAACGCTGAAGTGATGCGTGATAATTGGCGACAAGTCTAATCCAGATTGAATTAAGCTGGCCATTTTATACCAGGTTTCAAACATTTCACGACCATAAATGCCTTTTAAGATAAGGCCTTTAAAGATGACTTTACTCCAATCAATCGCCATTTCACCGCCAGGAATACCTAGCATGGCAATTTTACCGCCGTGATTCATAGTATCGAGCATTGAATGGAATGCTGATGGGACACCTGACATTTCTAAGCCAACATCAAAACCTTCAGTCATGCCTAATTCAGTCATCACATCTTGTAAGCTTTCGGTTGCGACGTTTACTGCGCGAGTCGCGCCCATTTTACGGGCTAGATCAAGACGGTATTCATTTACATCAGTGATAACCACATGGCGGGCGCCAACGTGCTTACATACAGCGGCAGCCATAATCCCGATAGGACCTGCGCCAGTAATCAGTACATCTTCGCCGACCACATCAAAAGATAATGCCGTATGCACAGCATTACCAAATGGATCAAAGATAGACGCTAGGTCATCTGAAATATCGCTAGGGATTTTAAAGGCATTAAATGCTGGGATCACCAAATATTCAGCAAAGGCACCTTCGCGGTTCACCCCAACACCAGAGGTGTTGCGACATAAGTGAGTGCGACCACCACGACAGTTTCGGCAATGACCACAAGTGATGTGTCCTTCACCTGAAACACGGTCGCCGACAGTAAAGCCGCGAACTTCTTGGCCCATATCGACCACTTCACCGACATATTCGTGTCCAACAACCATAGGCACAGGAATGGTATTTTGCGACCATTCGTCCCAGTTGTAGATATGCACATCGGTGCCACAAATGGCGGTTTTACGGATTTTAATTAATAGATCGTTATGGCCCATTGTTGGCTTAGGCGCATCAACCATCCAAATGCCTTGTTCAGGCTTTAATTTACTTAGTGCTTTCATGTGTAGTGAGTCCTAAATAATGCCCATTTCTTTACCAATACGGGTAAAGGCTTCGATTGCTTTATCAATTTGCGCTTTAGTGTGCGCCGCTGACATCTGGGTACGAATACGGGCTTGGCCTTTTGGCACAACCGGGAATGAGAAACCGACAACATAGATATTTTCAGCTAATAGACGGTTTGAGAAATCACCTGCCAATTTAGCATCACCAATCATTACCGGGATAATGGCGTGATCAGCACCTGCTAAAGTAAAGCCTGCTGCTGTCATTTTTTCACGGAAGTAACGGCTGTTTTCCCATACGGCTTCACGTAAATCGTGACCCGTTTTTAGCATTTCTAACACATGGATTGATGCACTCACGATTGAAGGCGCTAAAGAGTTTGAAAATAAGTAAGGGCGAGAGCGCTGACGTAACCAGTCAACCACTTCTTTTTTAGCAGAAGTGAAACCACCTGAAGCGCCGCCTAAGGCTTTACCTAAAGTACCGGTAATAATATCGACGCGATCCATTACTTGGCAAAACTCGTGGGTGCCACGGCCATTTTCACCAACAAAACCCACAGCGTGAGAGTCATCAACCATGACGAGTGCATCGTATTTATCGGCTAAATCACACACACCTTGTAAGTTGGCAATCACACCATCCATTGAGAACACGCCATCAGTGGCGATAAGAATGTTTCGTGCGCCCGCAGCTTGCGCGGCAATCAGCTGGGTTTCAAGATCGGCCATATCGTTGTTGGCATAACGGAAACGCTTAGCTTTACATAAACGCACACCATCAATAATAGAGGCATGGTTTAGCGCATCAGAGACGATAGCGTCGTTCGCATCTAGCAGAGTTTCAAATAAACCCGCATTGGCATCAAAACATGAAGAGTAAAGAATGGTATCTTCCATTCCTAAAAATTCACTTAAGCTATTTTCTAATTGCTTATGAATATCTTGGGTGCCACAAATAAAACGAACCGATGCCATACCAAAGCCGTGGCTTGATAAACCATTCTTAGCAGCATTAATTAATTCAGGGTGATTTGCCAAGCCTAAGTAGTTATTAGCACAGAAGTTAATCACTTCTTCGCTATTTACATTGATAGAGGTTTGCTGGGCAGACGCAATGACACGTTCACTCTTGTATAAGCCTTCAGCTTTAACATCGACAAGTTGTTGATTTATGCGGTCGTAAAATGAGGTAGAGGCCACCTGATTTCTCCTAATAATGGTTATTATGTTAATCGCAACCTTTGGCTGTTTAAGTAAAACATGCGCTGATTTCTGATCGGGAGTTGTCGGCATTCTACCCTTAATTTTTATAAGGCCACAGCGTTTTTTTTAAGCGCAGTGGTTACATAAAATTGATTAGGGCTTGGGGTGATTTCGGATAAATAAAACTAATCAACTTTCATTAACTGGGGAAGTATTAATAAGTGGCAGTAAAACGGTATTTTATGATTAAAATACTGCCAATCCCTTTTGCCAACGCTATTATTATAGTTGCCAGCAATGGGATTGTAAGGGCGGTTTAATTTACCTGAATTAAAGCTCTGGGCAGGCGTCTTGAGAGACTAACTCGCGGTAGTGCTGCTCAAGTCGTGCAAAGGTAGGTTGAGAAATTGGCGTTGAATACGCTTTAAACAGCATAACCACCCGTAATAAACCTTTGTAAATTGCAGGTTTGGTGATTTTTGATGCACCCGATTGGGTCAGTTGATAGCTAATCCAATAGCTAACGATCATCTTCATGGTATCTGCAAGTTCGACGATGTTATCGTCTTCAACGTTTAAAAAACCATCTTGTTTAAGTTGTTTAAGGACGTTACTTGAGCGTGCTAATACGCTTTTTTGTGCCAGAGTATAGCGCTGCTTTAAGGCTTCATCTCGACTTAAAATATCGGCTAGGTTGGCGTACATAAATCGGTATTGCCACATGGTATAAAACATCGCATCGAAATAGCCCAATAATAATTCAACGTCAATTGATACGTCTTCATAAGGCTTTGAACCATTTTCAAGATTAGATTCATACATGGTGAAGATAGAATTGATAATGTCTTCTTTATTGCGGAAATGGTAATACAGGTTTCCAGGACTGATATTTAAATGAGCCGCAATGTGATTGGTGGTGATATTACGTTCACCATGTTCGTTAAAAAGTTCAAGGCTGGCAAAAACTATCTTATCGCGGGTTTTCATATCAGTTCCAATTATCAGAGGCTCATGAAGAAATCATTTCTTAACTAGGTACGACTAAGCTCATATCCCTATGAATTTAGATTATGTTAACATTGTGGATATCTGACAAGCAAAATTGATCAAGTAGTTTTCATGACTCGTGGCGTATATTCTGTTTTACTCTTGCTGTTATCCCCTCTCATCGTGGCATATTTGGCTTTTCGTGCGTTTAAAAGCCCTGATTATCGCGGCCGCTGGGGCGAGCGTTTTGGATTAATGCGCTTAAAGCAAACTGATGTACTTATTCATAGTGTGTCGATGGGGGAAACCTTAGCAGCAATACCGTTAATAAAACGCTTAATGAAACAGTACCCACAACTGTCATTTACGGTTACCACCACAAGCCCTACGGGATCTGCTGAGGTTAAAAAGGCTTTTGGCGATAGTGTGCAGCATTGTTACCTTCCGTTTGATATTAACCTTTGTATTAGTCGCTTTATCAAGCAGGTTAATCCGCAACTTTGCGTGATTATGGAAACTGAATTGTGGCCAAACCTGCTTCATTTTGCCAAGAAGAATAATACTCGCTTGGTGTTAGCTAATGCGCGCTTATCGCAAAAATCTGCCGATAAATACCATAAGCAAATGGGGCTAAGTTTACCCATGTTAACGGCGCTTGATGCTATTGCGGTGCAAACCGAGGCTGAATCTGCCCGCTTTGCGGCGTTAGGGGCCAACACTCAGTCATTGCATGTTTGCGGCAGTTTAAAGTTTGACATACAGATTGATGACAGCAAATACCAACAAGCTAAAACCTTAAGAGCTGATTGGAACCGAAGCCAAGCCCCTGTATGGGTTGCTGGCAGTGTTCATCCTGGTGAGTTTGATATGATGTTGCAAGCCCATAAAAAAGTGTTGGAGCAATATCCTGATGCGCTGCTGATTATGGCGCCAAGACACCCTGAACAATTTAATGTTGCCGCTGTGACGACCACTCAACAAGGGTTAAATTTAGCAAGGCGCAGTATGAATGAGGCGGTCGATCAGCACACCCAAGTGCTGCTGGGCGATACCATGGGTGAACTGTTGATGTTGTATGGGGCTGCCGATGTTGCCTTTATTGGCGGCACACTGATTGAAAGTGGCGGGCATAACCCTTTAGAGCCTGCAGCAATGGGCTTGCCAGTAAGTGTTGGCCCGCACCATTGGAATTTTGCTGAAATCACCCACTTGCTTGAGCAAGCTGGTGGCTTAACCGTGGTGAATAACGCCGATGAACTCGCTGACATGCTATTACAGCTGTTTGCTAACGTCGAATTGCATGATGGCGCCGCCAAAGCGAGCTTAGCGGTGGTGTCTCAAAATCGCGGCGCATTGCAAAAGCAGTTTGAAATAGTTGAGCAGCAATTGCGCTTTACTCAGTTAATCAGCTAATCGCTAAATTCAGTTAATTAATGGCTTGTTGGTAACCGTAAAGTAACTGCTGCCAATTTGATTCATTGAAATTTAATGTTGGCAGTTTCGCTTGCTCTTTATTAAACGAGCGCAGTAATCGGTTTAAATTTGCTTGCTGCCATTGCTTGGCGGGTGTTTTTATTACCCCACGGTCAAAATCGATAAGGTAAAATTGCGCCTCGGCCAGTAAGATATTTTTTGCGTTAAGGTCGGCATGATATACGCCCCGATTATGAAATCTGGCAATGAGGCCGCCCAGTTGCTGCCATTGAATATCGCTCATGGCTGCTGTGGATAAATAGGCCACCAAATCTTTCGCGCCATCAATCAGCTCAATAATCAAATCGGCGCGATACCAAATACCAAAGCGTTCAACATTGGCTGCAATGGGTCTAGGCACTGGAAAGCCTTCATCAAATAGCTTCTCTAATAATGCTAATTCAGCAATGGCTCTAGTGCGAGACATACCAGTAAAAACATAAGCATCACGGCTGAATTTTGCCATCAAGCCACCACGCCAATAATGGCGTAATACCCAGCGCTGGTGGTTATTTTCCACGAACCAGGTGGTATAGCGACCTTTTGACTGGCCTATAATGGCATTTTGTTGCTGCCAATAGTCAGCTTGGAATTGTGCGGGAGTTAATTGCTGCGCGAGTGGCTCGCACCAAGCAATGATCCCAGTATCTGTTGATTCAAATTGCATAGGCCAATGAGTAAAAGCGTCGATTTGTCGGTGGCTAAAAACAATATTCTACATTAAGATCGAATACTTGTACTTAATTCCCTTTAAATCGTTAGTGGTAACCCATGAAAGCAGACTTTTCATCGATACAATCCTTATGTTTACTTCGTTTATCCGCGATTGGAGATGTGTGTCATGCGGTAGCCATGGTGCAAGCGATTCAGCGTCAATATCCTGATTTAGCCATTACTTGGGTGATTGGTAAAGTTGAATATCAATTGGTTAAACATATGCCCGGTATTCAGTTTGTGATCTTTGATAAATCCCAAGGTTGGCGCAGTTATGGCCAATTGAGAAAAGCCCTCGCTGGTCAACGCTTTGATGTTTTACTACACATGCAAGTGGCGCTGAGAGCGACCATCGCATCATTGATGATTTCAGCCAAAGTTAGAGTGGGCTTTGATAAAGCCAGAGCCAAAGAGGGTCAGTGGTTGGTGACTAATCATAGGGTGGAGCCGCTAGCAACGCCCCATGTGTTAGAAGGGTTTATGGGCTTTGCCAAAGCCATTGGCGTTAAAGATTTAACCCCAAGCTGGAATATTCCGGTACCTGAAACCGATACCGAGTTCGCCAAACAAGTCATCACAGATGATGAAAAAGTGTTAGTGATTTGCCCCGCAGCCAGTAAAGCTGAGCGTAATTGGCTGCCAGAGCGTTACGCAGCAGTGGCAGATCATGCGGTCGAAAAAGGCTATCGGGTGATAGTTTGCGGCGGCCCAAGTCAATTGGAAGTCGATTTGGCGGCTAACATCATTAAGCACAGTCATAGCGATATCGACAATATGATTGGAAAAACCAGCCTAACGCAATTATTGGCACTATTGAAAAGAGCCAGTCTGGTGATTGCGCCTGATACCGGTCCCGCCCATATGGCGGTGACTCAAGGTACGCCAGTGATTGGTTTATACGCCCATTCAAATCCAGGCCGAACAGGGCCTTATAGCAGTTTAGACTCGGTCGTCAGCGTGTATGATCAAGTGATTAAGCAGCAATTTCCTGATAGTAAGGTTGCTTGGGGTAAAAGGGCAAAGGGGAGTAATTTAATGGCAATGATTTTTGTTGAAACGGTCAAAAAGCAATTTGATCGTATTTGAAACTAGTAGTACTGTTAGACCAAAATGTAAATTAAGCCAATAGTGCTGGTCGATACGATATTGCTGTGAACGGTGTTTGGCGTTTTAAAGCGTTATTTTAAAAAGGTTTTTATGTCTATGCGTTATTTGTTTTATGTGACTTTATCTTATTCTTTTAGTGTGTTAAGACCTATTGAGAAAGTGGTAAAGCAACGTGGTGGCTCTGTCGCTTGGTATATTCCCAAAGGGAGTGAAGCAGAATCTTTTTTACAGCCTACGGATAAGCGTCTAACTGATGTGCCTGCGGTTAAGCAATATTCTGCAGATGCGACACTGGCACCTGGGAACTTGATTCCTGATTTTTTTCCAGGGATCAAGGTGCAGGTGTTCCATGGTTTCGACTCCGGGAAAAAAGGTAAGTTTAACATTAGAGGCTTATTTGATTTATATTGCACCCAAGGGCCTAATATTACTAAGGGCTTTGAAGCAATAAATGACGGAACCTGTGAAATCGTTGAGACTGGTTGGTCAAAACTAGATCCATTATTTACTTTGCATGCGAACACCGCTCAGTTTCAGTCTGATAAACCGGTTATTTTGTACGCGCCTACTTTTTCGCCCAAATTGACCAGTACTGAACAACTTTATTCTAATATTCAGCGATTAACTAAAACGCGAGATTGGCAATGGATTGTAAAACTGCATCCAAAAGCGACCAGTGAAGAAGTTGCCATGTATAAAGCCTTATCATCTGAAAACTTACGCTTTATAGAAACGGGCGATGTTATTCCGTTACTACAAGCGGCGGACATCATTTTATCTGACACCTCGTCTATTCTTGCTGAGTTTGCGATACAAGAAAAAATCGTAGTGGCCTTTAAGAATCGTAGGCCTGAAAAGTGGATGCTCAACTTTGAAAAAGCTGATGATTTAGAAAAAGTATTGGATAAAGCGCTTTTTGATAGTAATGATTTATTATCTGAAGTAAAAAGCCATTCAGGTGCAATACATCCATACAAAGATGGTTTGTCGAGCGAAAGAGCATTGGATGCTATGGAGTCTTTAATTCAAAAAGGCACAGCCCATTTAAAGAAAAAGCCATTAAATTTAATTCGACGTTTTAAAATTCGTAAAGAACTAAAGTATTATCGGATGTCTTAATTGAAGAGTTTATGGTTATTTAGATGATATTCAGTGGTGCGATATTCTCAAGCACCATTGAATCTTATTATGTAGTATAGGTTTTGCTGAGTGTTTCTTGAACAATCAAGTTTTGTGGTGTGATAAGTGTATATAAAATAAGGGATATCAAATTCAGCTTAGATGTTATTCCTCTTTCAATGTATCTCCTGTCTTCACCGATAAACATGTGATAAAATGGTAGGTTACTTCATGCCTCTAATCTATCATAATTAACTTGAGGTACCACCTCATATGCTGATGACTTAAGCGGTTGTTGTGTTCCATTATTTTATCTGACAAAATTTACTGTGGAAATCTAAGGGTGTTACTATTGTTGAGGTAAAGGTTTACTTGTTACCGCTTGCTTTCTGCGGTTGAGGTTAGATGTTAGTGTTTAGGTTGGTTTGTTAATGGTTAACGTGAGACGGAATGAAATTCTATTTAGTTTTTTATTTTGCAAAAATCAAATTCAATATATTTTTGTAAGCACTGACCTAAAGTGTTTGTGTAGCAATAGAGCGAGCTAATGCTTAAACTTAATCAGCAAGTTAGAATCCAAGTTGACGATGTATTTATCCAATATCATATATTTGATATTAATCAGCCTATCATGGTTACTTTTCCGCCTGGTTCTAAGCCGTTTAATGAACATGATATCTCATCAGGTCAATCCGCATGGGGTTTCGATTTTTTTGCTAAACGTCAAATGAATGTTATTTCTTTTGTTCATATTGGTAAAAATAATTTATTTGAATCACCAATATTTGAATGCTTTATCGATAAATTAAGAGCCGATTTAGCTATTTTCCCAAGTAGAATTGGTTACGGAGCCAGTCGAGGTGGTTTTGCTGTTGCACTACATGCAAATAAGTTAGCAATTGACCGAGCATTATTATTGATGCCTTTAAGTACGTACAATCCTATTATTGCACCATGGGTACACAAAGCTGCTGAATTAAAAAGTGAGCGAGGTTTGGATGCTAGCCAGTGTAATGCAGCATTAACAATTATCTATGACCCTTTATCTTTGCGAGATAAACTACATAAAAGACGTTTTAGTCATTGTGTTAAAGCATTAACCATCACTGGTGTTGGTCATCGTATTCCAAGGGCATTGTTGAATTTAGGTATGCTATCTTCTGTTGTTTTAGAGTATAGGGAAGGTGATATCAATAGCGATTATTTTTATCAGCGAACCCGTAATCGGCGCTATTTATCTTTTTATTTTAAGCATGTAAGGATTAATAATACGGGGAAAATGACCAATAAACGTTTAATGGTCATCTATCGCTATAAATTCGTTTATTTCTTGAGGAATTTATATATGAAGCCATATAAAATCTTAGCTAAATTTAAAGTAAATGTGTTAATAAAAATTAAAAAATTAGGGGAATTCAATAGGCTGTAATAAGTGTGTAGACTTTTTACGACGAATACTCGCCTTCTTTGCCCTTTACTCACACAACATGTTTAACTGAATCTGCTTTAATCAAACTGGACACTTTAATAATGGAATATAATCCAATTATTGAGGTGTTAAATGACAAAAAAAACAAACTGACCAGGCCAACTAACTCATAGACGAGTATGGATTATTGGATTAAAATGTTAATCACAATTCTACCGTGTACTGAATTCATGCCTCAAGTAACGCTCAAAAAATTTGCTTATCCACAAAGCCTGATTAAATCATATCAACATTGGGATTTATTGCTCAGACCCATGCAACCCACTTTAGGTTCAATGGTACTTATTTGCAAAGAGAGTGTGCACCAATATTCAGCGATTTCTAAAGAAGCGGCAGCTGAGCAAGCGCTCATAATTGCTGATATTGAGAGAGTATTAAAGAAGCGCTTTGATTACAGCAAAATTAACTATTTAATGTTAATGATGGTTGATCCAGCGGTGCATTTTCATATTATTCCTCGCTATGATTCTCCAGTTGAGTTTTGTGACAAAGTTTTTGAAGATAGTCATTGGCCAAATCCTCCTAGCTTAGGAGATGAGCTGCAGCTGGATAGTATCTACCAGCAAGAGCTATTGAAAACCTTGAAGAGTGATTTCATTTCTCTCAAAACAGTGGTTACGGCTAAAAAATATCGCCGAATGTACACTTCTGGTTGTTTCGATATTTTTCATCAAGGCCATTTAAACATTCTTAAAAAGACTAAAGAGCTGTGTGACTACTTAGTTGTCGGTGTCTCTACCGATGAAGTGATTATTAATTCTAAAGGTAGACCGCCAGTTATTCCTTTTGAAGAGCGAATTTCCATTTTAGAAGCTAACCGCTATGTGGATGAAGTGATCCCTCAGATTGATAAGGATAAGCAGTCAATCGTTGAACAATATAATATCGATGCAATATCAGTGGGTTCTGATTGGAAGGGGAAATACCCTCCAGTGAGTTGTGACATGGTCTACTTTGATTACACTCCTAATGTCAGCTCCACGGTGCTAAAGCAGAAATTGAACATTACGCCTAAATAAGTGGCAGGCATATAATACATGGCGATCGAATGAGACTGTGCCGGAAAAGTTGAGTTGCAGTTTCATCGAGCTATTTTTGGGTTATTAATTTAGGTACTACCAAGGACGGAATCAAGACGCTTTATGAAGTTTAAAGTATTTGTAATCAATCTCGATAAAAGCACTGAAAGAATGGCTTTTATGCAGCAACAACTTGAGCTGCTCAATATTGAGTTTGAACGAGTGCCTGCGGTATACGGTAAAGCACTGACTGAAGCTGAAATTGCTGCGGTTTTTGATGAGCCAACAAATTTAGCTAAATACGATAAAGTGCTGAATGTCGGTGAAATTGGCTGCTATTTGAGCCATGTGAATTGCTGGAATATGATGCTTGAGCAGCAATTGGACTTCGCGCTTATTTTAGAAGATGACTCGATATTAAACCCTGATTTATTATCATTATTAAAAAGCGTGAGTCAATTATCAGCTCAATGGGACTACATTAAATTATGTCACGGCAGTAAACAAAAAGCGGTTATTGATACCCTTGAGCTTGATGATGACTTTTCATTATCGACCTGCTTGAAACTGCCTTCTTCTACCCGTGGTCAATTTGTGTCGTTATCTGGGGCTAACAAGTTGCTTGCAACGGCAATGCCTATTGCAAGGCCGGTGGATATCGATATTCAGTTTTGGTTTGAAAAGGACTTAAGATGCTTTGTTGTTCGGCCTTTTCCTGTGCAAGAGGCTGACTTTGAAAGTGAAATATGTACTTTAGGTAACCGAAATACCACTAAAAAACATCCCCTAAAACGCATTTGGCAAAAGTTATGTTTTGAGATCAAGGTAAGAATTAATCGAAGTAAGCTCCCCAAATTGCCAAGCCAGCTTTAGCTTTGAGTGAGTTTTAGCTTGGAATGTATTTTTTGATGCCATTTTGACAATAAGTTAATTTCTTTGAAATGGCGTCATCATAAATCTGTTGATTTACTTGTGCCATTTTTCGAGACAATTCTGGGTGGTACAGGTGATAACATACTGCTAAATGCTTCAATTGCTTTTTTGATGCTCCGTCATTGATGAGGCGAATACAAAATTCCTTATCTTCAGCGCCCCAACCAACAAAGTCACAATTAAAGCCATTGACGTTTATCGCATCTTGACGCCAAAAGCTAAAGTTACAACTAAACACGCTGTCTGCATTCTGGTTTGTTTTACTCAAGTAGTGACTTAACACGTTAGAGCGGAGGGCATTTTTATGGCCACTTTCAAAAGCAAATAAAGCTGGTAACGGTGATATTGGCTTGTCAGAAGTTATTATCTTTTGGCTAAATTTTGAGATAGCCTGACACGCTTTCCGGCGATGACTTGGTTCTTTTTCGCATTACTCAGGTGATCTTCAACAAAGCGAGGATGCAAAATAATATCGCCATCGATGCAAATAACATAGTCAGCTGTTGATGCTTGGATGGCATTATTGCGACTCTTTGCTGCTCGAAAGCCTAAATCTTCTTGCCAACAATGGATTAAAGTAAAGGGCAGCTTTTGGGCACGATAAGAGTCTATAAGTGCTTTGGTTTCTTGTTTAGAACCATCATCAGCAATAATGACTTCAGTGGGAAATATGGTAAAACACGACCAGTATCAAATCAAACTTTGATGCGAGTATTTGATACTGATAAACTAGCTGGCAATACTTTACACAGTGAATATTCAAATGCATAGACGCGCAATTTACCCAGGTACTTTTGATCCCGTTACTAATGGCCATGCAGATTTAATTGAGCGTGCGGCAAAATTATTTGGTCACGTCATTATCGGCATTGCCTCAAACCCGTCCAAACAGCCGATGTTTACCCTTGAAGAGCGTGTAGAGCAAGTTAATTTAGTGACCGCCCATTTAGACAATGTGGAAGTGGTTGGCTTTACTGGCTTATTAGTTGATTTTGCTAAAGAGCAACAGGCGAGTGTATTAGTGCGTGGCCTGCGAGCTGTGTCAGATTTTGAATATGAATTTCAATTAGCCAATATGAATCGTCGTTTAAGTCCAGATTTAGAAAGTGTCTTTTTGACCCCAGCGGAAGAAAACTCATTTATCTCCTCTACCTTGGTAAAAGAAGTTGCCCTGCATGGCGGTGACGTTAGTCAATTTGTCCATCAGGATGTCACCGCTTCTTTGCTGCAAAAAATTGCTTCAATTAAATTACAGCAGACGAAGTAATCGCCTGCTAATGCCGTTATTCATCACATCAAAACATAAGCCTAAAATGAAATCATCGCAGTCGCTATTTAAACACCGTTCATTCACAATGCGCTTTTTAGGGCTTGGCTTTGGCAGTTTATGCTTAAGTTCGGCACTTTCGGCTGCGCCTTGGGTTGATACCTCAGATATTTACCTACGGGCAGATATTCAGGCGCTGGCAGATGCTGGTGTGATCACGGTACCTATCAATACATTTCCACTGATGTGGTCGGGTATTGGAAAGGATTTATCTTCAGCAGAACCTTCATTAATGAAGCCCGCATTAGTCGATGCGTTTGCTCGAGTGAACTTTTATTATCAAAATGCTGTTGGCAATAAAGGGAACACCAGTATTACAGCAACTGCTGCGACCGATGAAGCAAGGTTTCAACACTTTGGCTCTGATTATCGTGAAAAAGCTGAACTCAAAGCCTCTTATGAATATATGGGTGAGCGCTTCGCTTATAAAGTGTCTGCTTCAGCTAACTACGATCCCCAAGATGATAAAGAATTTCGGTTAGACGACTCTTATATGGCGGTAGTATTGGGTAACTGGATTGTCACTGCAGGCAGCTTTGAGCAGTGGTGGGGGCCTGGTTTTGATTCGGGATTACACAAATCCAATAATGCCCGACCTATGCCATCACTGATGGTGAGTCGCAACAATGCTGAGGCGTTTGAAACCCCATGGCTTTCGTGGCTGGGCGCGTGGAACCTCACTGGTGGAGTAAGCATGATGGATGAAGATCGTTATGCCCCCAATGCGTTATTGTGGAATGTGCGCGGCTCAATAAAGCCATTAAGGCAATTAGAAATCGGCCTTTCTTGGACGGCGCAGTTTTGTGGTGAAGGTCAAGAGTGCGATTGGGACTCCGCCTGGAAGTCGATTACTGGCCAGCGTGATTGTCGCAATGATACGGGTAGTGGTTGCTCAAATTACGGCAATCAAATGGCGGGCTTTGATGTACGCTATTCAGATACTTTTTGGGATGTGCCTGTGGGACTTTTTCTTGAGCGCACCTGCGAAGACTCAAAAGGTGAACCGTGGCAAATAGTCGACTGCGCTAAAATGTATGGTGTAGACACCCGCTTTAGTTTTGCCTCGCAGCAATATAAGCTATTTTTTGAATATACAGATACTATGGTGTTTTGCGGTGAAGACCCGAATGCCTTTAATTGCTTCTATGAGCACAGCACCTATAAAAGTGGATCTCGAAATTATGGTCGCGCTATTGGCAGCACCTACGACAGTGATGCTCAGGTGTATGCACTGGGGTTAATTGGCCAGTTTTCAAATAGCCATGCATTTACCACTATTTTACGTTATGCCCAATTAAATAAAGATGGCGAAAGTCCAAGTCATGGCTGGGCGCCGCAGCCACCGAAAGAAGATTTACTCATGCTAGAGCTGTCTTATCGTATGCCATTATTAAGCGGCATGATGACCTTTGGTGGTAGCGTATCGCAATCAGAGTTTGAAGTGGAAGACAGTGAAGTAGATGGCACTTTATATACTCGTTACCAGTATAAATTTTAATTAAGTTATTAAATTTATTGTTTTAATTTGTTCAATAAAAAGCCTCAATAGCTATGCTATCGAGGCTTTTTGATTTATTGCCGCTAAATACTTTCAAGCTGGGGTAAGGCTTGTTCAGCGCTATTTTACCCTCAACAATCTTATGTCTGACATAGCCCACAAAATACCGTGGTGCGTTGACCTAAACGTATTTCACTTAATAGATTGCCGCATTCAGTGCAGTTTTCGCCGCCACGGCCATAAACATGTAACTTTTGGGCGAAGTAACCGGGTTTACCATCGGCATTGGTAAAATCTTTTAAGGTGGTGCCGCCTTGTTTAATGGCTTGGGCTAAAATCTGTTTCACTTCAGCAACCAGAATTGTTAAGCGTTCAATATCAATTGAGCCAGCAGCTGCTTGAGGATGAATACCTGCGGCAAACAAGGCTTCATTGGCATAAATGTTCCCCACACCGACCACAATGTGATTGTCCATTAAACACAGTTTGATGGCCTTTTTCTTATTGGCGAGGGCATTGTGTAGTTGCACTGGATTAAAGTCTTCACACAGTGGCTCTGGGCCTAATTTTGATAGTAATGGATGTGCTTCTTCAGGTAATTCATACCATAGCCATGCACCAAAGCGCCTTGGGTCATTGAACCTCAGAATGCGGCCATTTTCTAACGCCAAATCAATGTGGTCATGTTTTTCTGCTGGGGTGTTGGCTGGTAAAATTCGCAGACTCCCAGACATACCTAGATGGACTATGGTGATCCCCGCGTCAGTATCTATCAGTAAGTACTTAGCGCGGCGACGTACATTTCGGATAGTTTGGCCGATAATATTGCGGCAAATGTCAGGCACAGGCCAACGTAACGAACCATTACGAATAATAAGGTCGCGAACGGTTTGATCGACGAGGTAGGGTGATATTCCTTGGCGAGTGACTTCAACTTCCGGTAATTCAGGCATAGGACTCTCTATTATTCTTGTGTTTGGCTGGCAATGATTGGGATGAGTTCAGTACGTAAGCTTGGCGGGATTTGGTACCAATTATCGGCGGCTGACTGCAATAACCCATACTGGGGGTAATATTGCCAAAGTTGTCCTTGTGGGGTGTGATTTATCGCAATCACTAACGATTGCGCTGCCGGTAACTGTTGGCGCTCTGCATCACTTATGCTGGTGGGGGAGATTGCTAATTGGCTCCAAGCCTCGGCTAAAGTTCTACAGTTTAAAACACTTGCAGAGCAGACCCAGCCGTTAGCGCCTTTATTAAGCCAAATATCATCGAATTGCAATTGGGTTAACTGGTTAGTTTCATCAAATAATGCTTGGGCATCATCGGGCATTTGATTGGTTTTTGAGTCGATAAAGGTTAGCACTGCCACCATGAAAACGCAGGCAATGATCAGGATGTTATTCCATTTTTTTCGAGATAAGGCCATAAACTAACGTGCTAGTGGTTGTTAGTCTTAGTGTATATCAAAGCTAGCCTTAGTGGGTAACCCTTGGTGGTTATCTGCTAAGGCTAGTTAATGAAGGCGGTTGATTTGCGTAAGTAAAAATGGCTTAACCGCCAGTGGTGTTCATAAATCGCAGAATTTGCACGTCATCATCGGTGCCAAAGTAGTGCTCTTTGGGTTTTTGTTGAATGCCATCCAAAATCGCTTGTTTTAGCTTATTAATATTACCTGGATGCGCTCTAACAATCGCTTTTAAATCAACCGAGTTTTCATTACCTAAACACAGCAATAAACGGCCTTCGACTGTCACTCTGACGCGGTTACATTCATGGCAAAAGCTATTACTGTGGGGCGAGATAAAGCCAATATGAATACTGTGATCTGCCATTTTGAAATAACGTGCTGGCCCACCAGTGCGTTTGCTTGACGGCACTAACGGATAGCGGGCTTCAATAAGGGCTCTGACTTCTTCGCTAGAACAATGACGACTGCGTTTACGCTCATCAATAACCCCTAGTGGCATCTCTTCAATAAAGGTGATGTCTAGTTCACGATCACGGCAAAAGTCGATTAAATCTAAGATTTCATGATCGTTTTTGCCACGTAAAATCACGGCATTGATTTTGATATGCTTAAAGCCTGCGGCTTTAGCGGCATCAATACCAGCAATGACTCGTTCAACTTTACCGTTGCGAGTCATTTCAGTGAATAGCTCAGGGTTGAGGGTATCTAAGCTGATGTTCAAGCGCTTTAAACCAGCATCATGCATGGGCTGAGCAAGTTTACTTAAGCGTGAGCCATTGGTGGTCATCGATAAATCATCTAAACCAGGCAATTTACCTAATAACTCAATAAGCTTATCGCAATCGGTTCTTACTAAAGGTTCGCCGCCAGTTAAGCGGATTTTCTTTACTCCGAGTTCGGTAAAGGCTTGTGCAATCCATGCGAGTTCTTCTAAGGTAAGTACTTGCTCTCTAGGCAGAAAGCTTGGATCTTCGCTCATGCAATATACACAGCGAAAATCACAGCGGTCAGTGACCGATAAACGTAAGTACTCTACTTTTCGATTAAAACTGTCGACGATCAAACTCATGAATTAGTACATCTTATGGTTAGTTATAACAGTTCAGCAAAAGGCTGAATGAAGACTTGCTGGCCAGGCATGACGGCATCTTCGGCTTCACCGATAATAACCAGACAATTTGCCTTAACCATGGAGTTCAACATCCCTGAACCCTGTGCCCCTGTTGAGGTCACATGTAACCGTCCATCATTGCTTAACGAGTAAACACCGCGCACAAACTCTGTTCGACCTGTGCGGCTTTTTAAGATGCTATCTGTTATTGCTGGTAAATATTGTGGCTGCCAATTACTTTCGCCAGCCAGTTTACGAATTGCAGGTTGCACAAATTGTAAAAACGACACCATTACCGCCACGGGATTACCCGGTAAGCCAAAGAACAAACTGTCGTTGACTTGGCCAAAGGCTAATGGTCGACCTGGACGCATATTAATGCGCCAGAAGTTTATTTTACCAATTTTAGCCAATACTGTTTTGATGTAGTCAGCATTTCCGACAGAAACTCCACCGGAGCTGATCACAATATCGGCATCAACACTGGCTTGTTGTAGCGCAGCCGTTAATGATGCTTCGCTATCTTCAATAATGCCTAAGTCAATGACTTTACAGCCTAACTTTTGCGCCATTGATTTAATGGTGTAGCGATTAGAGTCGTAAATACAGTTGGCTTTTAACGGCTCGCCCGGTTGACTCACTTCATCGCCAGTGGAAAACACCGCCACAACCGGTTGTTTAACAACATCTGCAGAGGCTAAACCCAATGAGGCTAATAAGCCTTGTTCAGCGGCTTGTAAGCGATGACCTTTTGCTAATGCTAAGGCATCTTTGGCAATATCTTCACCTGCAAGTCTGACATGCTGACCCGCATCCACTTTGCCTTGTAATTGCACTTGGCCATCTTGTTCAACCACCAATTCACGTGCTTCGACAGTGTCAGCGCCAGTTGGCACGGTTGCGCCTGTCATAATGCGTACGGCTTCACCGGGGTTTAATGTGCCTGGATATTGGTGCCCAGCAAGCACTTCACCCATCAATTTTAATGGCGCAACTGGGTTGCTTGGGCTGTTATCAGTACTATAAGCAAAAGCATAACCATCCATTGCTGAATTGGTTTGCTGGGGCACGTTAACAGGTGAAATCGCATCGCTAGCTAGTACTCGATTTGCTGCGTCATCGATGGTGACTTGCTCACTAGCGGTAAGCGGCGTCACCATGGTCATGAGTTGCTCTAAGCCTTGGGCAACTGATAAAAATTTCTGCTCATCGCTTACAGGTGTTGCAACGGTTGGGATCGGTAAAGCCACTTCAGGCGTTTGCCACTTTTGGCTGTATTCAATTACAAAGTCGGCAATTTGGCCGACGTTATTTAAATCGAGTCGGGTTAACTCGGCCGGTGTTTCGGTGTCGTCACAACACGCGATAGCGACAATGTTTTCATCATGGGTATGGATCAGTGGCTTGCCGTGGGCGGCGCGGTGCAGCTCAATTTTAGGCAGTTGCAGCTTTTTAAAGCCCTCAACAAGCACGATATCCACTTTGTCCGTTTCAATTTGCTTTAGTAAGTGCGGTAATTGTGGGTCACCATCAACCGCATCTTCAGTCATTAATGCCCAGCGAATATGGGAGGCAACCAGCATTTGCTTAGCACCTGCTTTACGCATTTCGTAACTGTCTTTTCCCGGAATATCCACATCAAAATTATGGTGTGCGTGTTTAATTACTGCTAAACGTAACCCTCGACGATTTAATTCGGGAATAAGTTGTTTTAACAAGGTGGTTTTACCGGTGCCGCTATAGGCACAGAATCCAAGAACAGGAATACTCAGCGGATTGGAAAACGGTATACTCATAAAGACCTCATTGTTGGCTTGTTACTGTGTTGCCACAGCTTACTTGGCATTCTCGATGACAAGTTTTTGTTCAAGTGTGTTCACATTAACAAATGCATTAGGTTGATCGGCAAAGCTGGTTACAACGTGTTTTTGCTTTTCATACCATAAAAATATTTTTCGATCGCCGGCATCTAAAAAGGCCTGCATCGATTGTTTTAATTCAGGTTTTAATAACATCACCACAGGTTGGTGATGTTCGCCATCGCTGGCTACCGCGATATCAGCATCGGCTTCTTTTAACGAGGCATACATGCGCTCACATAAATCTGTTGGTAGCATTGGGCTATCACAAGGAACCACTAATAATAACTCAGCATCAGTGTGCGCCATCGCGGTGACCATGCCTGCGAGTGGGCCTAAATAACCACTGTCATTGTCACTGATAACCTCAAAACCTAGCTCAGCATATTGTTGCTGGCTTCTATTGGCATTAATGATGATGCGATTCACTTGTGGTTGAACTCGCTCAATGGTGTGGCAGATCATTGGCTTATTATTGAGCTCAACTAAGCCTTTATCTATGCCGCCCATTCTTCTGGCCATGCCGCCGGCTAAAATAACGGCATCAATTTGCACTGACATATTGAAACTCCTGTGATTGTTCAACGCTAGGGATATGATTGCTGGCCACAACGTTGTTGTCAGCAATATGCCAATGCTTTTTGCACAAGGCTGTTAAGCCGCAGGTTTGATGACTACTAATAATTAGACCTGTGCCTTCTTGTTTTAATTGGTTAATCATCGCTAAAACCAGTTTTTGCGATTGCTTATCCATATTAGATATTGGCTCGTCTAGCATTAACAGTTTGGGTTGGCTTATCCAAGCTCTGGCTAGCGCTAATCGTTGGCGTTCACCGCCAGATAAATCAGTGGCATTACTGTGTAATAATGCCCCCAGCTGCGCCATATCAATAGCTTGACGAATACGCTGTTGAAGCTGCTCGGCGCTAAACTTGTCCTTTGGTAAGGCGTAGCGCAAGTTGTAGTCCACATTACCATCAAACAGGTAGGCATGTTGGTGAAGATAAACCGCTTTGCCTAGTAAGGTACTTGGTTGCCACCATTTTGGCGCGGCAAATCCTTCAGCTGTTACCTTACCTAATGACGGTTTTACGATCCCAGCTAATAGTTTCATAAGGGTGGATTTACCACTGCCATTGTCCCCTTGCAGGTATATGACATCGCCTTCACAAAAACTTAGGCTGTCAAAAGCAAACAACTTTCTTGCTTTAAATTGCACCTGAATGTTTTTCGCGGTCACTTTAACCATGATTACTGACTCCTTGGCATGGCTTTGCCACGCAGTGAGCCGATGGCAAAATTAATCACAATCGCTAAAATCAGCAGCACTAATCCTAGTGCGATAGCTTGGGCAAAGTCGCCTTTACTGGTTTCTAAGGCAATGGCGGTGGGAATATTACGGGTGTGGTGTAAAATATTGCCCCCCACCATCATTGAGCAACCCACTTCAGTCAAAATTCGGCTAAAAGCAGCAATAATGGCCAATAATAACGGTACGCGAAGTTCGCGACATACGGTCCAAATAGCACGCTGCCACGATGCGCCAAGGGTGCGGGAGGTTTCCCATGCACGGCGGTCTACACTACTAAATGCCGCTTGGGATAATGCGATAAGTACCGGGGCACAAATCATCATTTGTCCTAAGATCATTCCTTGTTGGGTAAACAACCAGCGTAAGTCGCCCATTGGCCCATTTCTGGTGAGCAGCAAATAAGCCAGTAAGCCGATCACAACTGTGGGGATTGATTGTAAGGTTTGCACAATATTGGTGACAAACCAGCGACCAGGAAATTGGTAAGATGCCAGCAAAAAGCCCAACACAATTGATGGGATCAAGGTGATGAGCAGCGCCGCAAAAGAGACGGAAAAAGATACACTTATGATAGACCATACATCAGGGTCTAACGAAAGCAGCAAGCTAAATGCTTGCTGCAGTAGGGCTAACCAGCCTTCATTCATTACTTATATGTTGCCTTAAATAATTGCTCTCCCTGAACTTTAAAGTCATTAATCATCTGCTGAGCCGCTGGGCTAATAAACCAATCGCTTAATGCCTTAGCACCTTGATGATTCAATTCAGGGTATTTTTCTGCGTTAATTAGGATAATTTGATAAGGGTTTGCTAAATCGGCGCCGCCTTCGAATGTAATTGCCAAATCTAATTTAGCTTTGTAAGCAACAAACGTTCCACGATCTGTCAGTGTATAGGCTTGTTTCTCATTGGCCATCAGTAACGTTTTACCCATACCTTGGCCAATTGAAGTATAGCCTGAAAAATCTGGCGTTACAGAAGCTTGTTTCCAAATTGCGAGCTCTTTCATATTGGTGCCAGAATTATCACCGCGTGAGATAAAACTGTTGCCCGATGCTGCGATTTTTTGAAACGCTTCAACGACATCATCGCTTGTTGCTAGTTTAGCGGGATCAGCAATTGGGCCTAAAACCACAAAATCGTTTTCCATGATCCCGCGAGGATTAGTGCCATAACCGTCTTTAACAAACTTAGCTTCAGCAGCAGGTGCATGGGTCATTACCACGTCTACATCACCTTGACTGGCCAGTTTTAGTGCTTTACCAGTACCTGTGGCGATAACCTGTACCTTATAACCAGATTCAGCTTCAAATGTCGGCAAAATAGCGCGTAAAAGACCTGAATTATCAGTGCTGGTGGTGGTCGCAAGCTTAATAATTTCTTCAGCATTTACTGTCGCGCTCATCATGGTGCTAGTTAATAATGCGACACTGAATGTTGCCGTTAAAGCTGATTTTAGACTAAACATTTTTAATTCCTTGAAGAGATAATCATTAAAACATCATATTTATGGTTAAAAAAACAACATTTACATTAACTTATCTTAGTTACAAATAGATACAGCAAATAATATGCCAAGGGCGTTTCTGAAAATTTGGATCACGACTAAATTTAAAATTGTGATCTAGATCGCGTGCGAATTATGTTTTTACAGACATATTGTCCCAGTAAGCTAATTCTGGTGGGCAAACTGACCCAGCAATAGATTTTTAGTGATACGATAAGCTTAAATATAGTCAAAATGTCCAAAGTAGGCCCTCATATGAACACCAATGACTCAAACGAAAAATCGTTACCAACTGCTGTTTCGGTATTGATTGTGGATGATGAGCCTGGAATGCGTAGCTTTCTCAAAAAGGCGTTGTCAAAAAAATTCGCTTTAGTAGAAACTGCCTCCACCATTGGCGAGGCAGAAAAGCTGCGTAGCCGTGGCCATTTTGATTTATTAATTGTCGATATTCGCTTGCCTGATCGCTCTGGTATCGATTGGCATGAGGCGCTAAATGAACCTGACCGCCAATCGGACATTATCTTTATGACTGGCTATGCCGATATGGATGTGGCGATTAAAGCCTTAAGAGCGGGCGCTTCAGACTTCATTATGAAGCCGTTTCATCTCGAGCAAATGATGACTTCGGTTGACCGTTGTATTGAACGAAGGTTATTAAAGCGTGAAAACTTCATGCTTCGTCGTGAGCTTTCAACTGGCCACTCAACCACCATGATTGGCAACAGCGATGCCATGATGGAAGTGAAACAAGTCATTGAACGCGTTGCGCCAACAAATGCCGTGGTGCTCATCGAAGGTGAGTCAGGTACTGGTAAAGAGCTGGTGGCAAGGCAATTACACCAGCTAAGTGGCCGTACTGGCGCATTTGTCCCAGTTAACTGTGGCGCCATTGCCCCCGAGTTGCTGAGTAGTGAACTTTTTGGCCATACCGCAGGTGCCTTTACTGGCGCGAAAGGCGCCCGTGAAGGCTTATTTAGTTTTGCGTCAGGCGGAACGATTTTCTTAGATGAAATTGGTGAAATGCCAATGAAAATGCAAACGGCACTATTGAGGGTTTTAGAGCAAAAATCTATCAGGCCCGTGGGCAGTGAAAAAGAAGTCGCCATTGATGTCAGAGTGGTGGCGGCAACAAACCGCTTGTTATCAGAAGAGGTAGCTGCTGGTAACTTCAGAAGCGATTTATATTATCGACTCAATGTTCTCAATATCTTGATCCCCCCTTTACGCACACGTCCCGAGGATGTGATTGAACTCACTCATCATTTTACTTGGCAATTAGCCCGAGAGTTAGGGGTTAAAGAAGTGATTTGGAGCCACGAAGATATACAGGTACTGCAGCAGCATGAGTGGCCAGGGAATATTCGTGAACTGCGTAATATGATTGAGCGTTGTATTTTATTGGGTAAGCCACCTGCAGAGTATTGGAAAAAAGCACCTGAAGAAGAGGTGATAACCCAAGCTGGTTACCCACTGAGTTGGCCACTCAAAGAAGTCGAAAAACAACATGTTATGAGCGTGGTTGATGCTAACAATGGTAATAAATCAGCCGCCGCCCGCGATTTAGGGGTGTCTCGAAAAACCTTAGATCGAAAATATAAAGAATGGTTTGATGCTGAACCGGATAAGGAAGCGTAAATCGTGTCGGTATTTAGTCAAATATTTGGAGTCAGCTGGCAGCAAATGCAGGCCAAAGTGCGTTATCGGATTTTAATCCTGACATTGCTGCCCATCTTACTGACCCTGATAAGCCTAGTGTTCATTACCATTTACTGGAATATCAGTTATACCGGTAAACAGTTGTTTATGAAGGTTAAGGCTGATTTGACTGTGGCCACCAATACCCTTGAAGAGGTTCAGCGCCAACAAGAAATTCAATTGCTCAATGTGAGTCAATCATGGGACTTTCAGAATGCCTTCCAGCAAATCAAGCAGGGCGACTCATCCCAGATAGACAAAATTAATCAATACCTGGAACAACAAAAGCAGTTTTTACAACTTGATATATTAAGGCTAATCAAAGTTGAGCAAGCCGCGGCCGATCCCGATTTGCGGATAATGTTACCCAAAATCCAACAGCAACAACCCTTGTCTGGTTTGATGGTGTTATCAGCCAAGCGTTTGGCTCGTCTCGACCCCGATTTAGCCAGTATCGCCCGCATTCCTATATCGGCTACTTTAAGGGCGCAAGAGCCCACCAAAAGTGAAGAAACACGTGGCATGTTAAGCCGGAGTTTATTGCCCATATTAAATGAAAATGGCCAAGTGAATTGGTATCTCGATGGTGGGATTTTATTTAATCGCAACACGGTTATAGTCGATCATATTCGAGACTTGGTGTACGACGAGGGCACCTTGCCTGAGCGCTCAATTGGTACTGTGACTATTTTTCTTGATAATGCCCGCATTAGTACCAATGTGCCTATGGATCTATTTTCGACCCATGAAACAGCGAGCCAATCGAGGGCATTAGGCACCTTAGTGTCAGAAGATGTGCGCCAGAGAGTCTTGGTTGAAGGGGAGTCGTGGGTTGACCGTGCCTTTGTATTAAATGACTGGTTTATTTCAGGCTACTCCCCCCTTAAAGATATTCGTGGTAAACGTATTGGGATGATTTATTCAGGTTTTTCTGAGTCGCCTTTTATACACACCTATATTCTCAATATCCTCGAGCTTGGCACCATTTTAATGCTGGTGTTGTTGGTGTCTGGTTTCTTGGTTTATCGAGGGGCTAATAGCTTACTTGAGCCCATTGAGCGCATTCATCATGTGGTAAAAGCGGTGCAGTCAGGCCGAGACTTACGTATCGGCGAGCTGGGATTAGAGCATGATAATGAGCTATCTAATTTGGCTGAGCAATTTGACCACATGCTGGACTTACTGCAGCGGCGTAATAACCAAATTCAGCTAGCGGCAGAGCAGCTTGAAGTGAAAGTGGAGCAACGTACCCGTAGCTTGCAAGATAAAACCGAAGAGCTGCAACGTAACGTGGCCTTGCTAAATGAAACAAGACATCAACTGGTCACCAATGAAAAGTTAACCGCCTTAGGGGAGCTTACAGCCGGTATTGCCCATGAAATTAATAATCCTACCGCGGTAATTTTAGGCAATATGGAACTAATGAAGTATGAGCTTGGCAGTAAGGCTGTTGCTGTTGAAGAAGAAATTGAACTGGTTATTCAGCAGGTAGGTAGAATAAGCACCATTATTCGCAGCTTGTTGCAGTACAGTCGCCCCGGTGAGTTTAATGCGCCGCTTGAAATGCACCCAGTGCAACCGATGATCGAAGAAATGTTAGTACTGGTTAGGCACTCGATTGAAAAGCAAGAAGTCGAACTCATCAAAGATATTAATACCCAATGCACGGTACAAGTGAATCAGCCGCAAATCTTACAAGTGCTCATTAACCTAGTGGTTAACGCTGCCCACGCCATTGAAAATAAAGGCCGAATTTGGGTCAGAGCCAATGATTGGCTTGAAAATGACGAGGTTGTCGGGGTAAAAATTGAAGTGGAAGACGAAGGCATGGGGATTAAACCTGAGCGCTTAAGCCGTATCTTCGACCCTTTTTACACTACCCGTAAAGACGGTACAGGCTTAGGCTTATCGCTCAGTTACGGCATTATTAAGCGCATTGGTGGCACCATTGAGGTGAAGTCGACCTTAGGTAAAGGTACGGTATTTACTATCGGGCTTTATCATAAGGCGAAAGAAGAACAGGAAAATAATCCCTATGATGGACTGCATTTTGAAGATAATAGCCGCGTAGATACTGACGCTTAGCTGTTTATCGTATTAGCTGCTTATAGCGTTAGTTGCATATGACATTGAATATGGATTGTTATAAGCAGTGACGACTAGATAGTCTGCGTTAGTTTCTTGGTTTGGGATTAATAGTGTAATTGAGTCAATCGCAGATAAAAAAAAGCCAGGTGATGAGCCTGGCCACTAAGAGTGTATGAGCAATGTCGTGCTTGCAGACTCAGAGGGTATTAATAGGAGATGAAGCTATTAATAAGAACTGAGTTTTGGAACGCAGATAAATAGTAATCATTATCATTTAGATTTGCAACTTGTTGATGAAATTATTTTCAACTTTACAAACCCCTTACAAATGCTCTGCAAGCTCTTTGGGGCAGTCGACTAACTTTTATCGTTCAAATCGACACTGTCTATCTTGGTTGTTAAGCTAATTCTTTATGCAAAAACAACTTGTTATCTGCCGAGTCAGTGGCTGATTCAACCTGCGTAATGTGGTATTGGTTAGTAACCAACATCGTCAGCATGGCGTTAAATTGGTTGCGAGTTTTAACTTCAAGGCGTTGATAACCTTGCTCTGTCGCCCACTTTTCTTGGTACTCGAGCATAGATTTTGCTAAACCAAGTTGCCTGAAATCAGCATCAACTCCGCCAAGCCAGCTGTAAAAACGCTGATTATCGAGCTGATATCCTATTTTAAACCCAGCAAGTTCACCTTCAACATAAGCTAATAAAATCAAACAAGCTTGATTGTCTAATTTGCTATGTAATGATTCGACAGTTTGAGCGCGATCGAGTTCGTTAATGCGGGCACTGATAGCGGCAATATGAATAGCCACCTCAGCACTTAGCTCAGTATGAGCTTCAATTTGGATAGTTAGCATGTAAGGTTACTTTTGGTCGGGCCATGCCGCCTCAATATCAGAACGGCTGATATTGAGCTGACAACAGCAAAAATATGGCCGCATATTAACTCATCGTACCAGTTAATAATGCGGCATAGCTTAAAAACTCACTAGAAAGTGTGCTTTGTCAGCAGTGACTCGCGGTGATTTAGTAACATTAGAGCGCAGTCGAGGTGCGGGTTGTATCAGATAAAACCAACCTATCGGTGAGCACTTTCAGTAATACCCCATATGCAGGTAAAAATAACCCTAAGCTAACCATAAGTTTAAAGGCGTAATCGACAGTGGCTATTTCAGGCCAGTGATTTGCCATAAATGGGTCTGAAGAGGCGTAAAATGCAATACTGAAAAACACGACAGTATCAACCAAGTTACCAAATAGAGTCGATGCGGCAGGGGCTACCCACCAGGCTTTAGCTTTACGCAATTTAGCAAATACAGTGATATCCATTAACTGTCCGACTAAGTAAGCCACAAAGCTGGCAAGTGCGATACGGAACACAAATTGATTCCACTGGGCTAATGAATCAGCGCCTTGGAAAACCCCTTGATGGAAAATCACCCCCATGACATAGGAGATCACCAATGCAGGTAACATGGCTTTGAAAATAATACTGCGAGCCGCTTGTTGGCCAAATATTCTGACGGTTAAATCTGTGGCTAAATAGACAAAGGGAAAGCTAAACGCCCCCCAAGTGGTGTGATAACCAAAAATCTGAAACGGGAGTTGTACCAAATAGTTGCTTGCGCAAATAATGATGATATGAAAACTGACAAGAAACATCAGTGCACGGCGACATTGCGCCTGAGAGAGCATTAACATGTTATGGCCTTTTTTATTGGGTTAGACGGGGTGAGGGAACCCGTATATGTATGTACTTGGCGTTGCTGATTATATATTTTAGCTGACTTTAACTTGCTCAAAGAGTTTATTGAGTGGTGTCATTTTCGCCAAGGAGGACGCATTATAGTGAGCAAAAAATAAGATGCAACTAGCAAGGGAGCGCAAATGCGCTATTTGTGACTAAAACCCAGCCGTCAGCGGCACATTTATGTGCAGAAAGACTTTTAAGTGATTGTTTAATTGGTTGATTATTTAGTTGGGTTACAGCTCAACTAAAATGGACAAAATAGTGGTGAGTTTATTTTCTAATTCTTGCCATTCAGCCAGTGGATCTGAACCGGCAACAATCCCCGCGCCAGCAAACAGATTAATTCGCCCTGGTTCAATTAAGGCGCAGCGAATGGCCACAGAAAACTCACTCTCGTACTTATTTAAATAACCACATGCGCCCGCATACCAGCCGCGATTATAGCCTTCACGTTGACGGATAAAGTTTAATGCTGATTCTCGCGGTAACCCGCCCACGGCAGGGGTTGGGTGTAAACCTTGAAGTAATTGAAAGTCATTAACACCGGCTTTTAATTCAGCGCGAATAGAGCGATGTAAGTGCTGAATATGAGTTAATTTAAAAATTTTGGCAGACTCATCCGCACCAACGTAATGGCTTAATGGCGTGAGTACATCAACAATTTGCTGCCTAACCAGTTGGTTTTCATTGCTGTTTTTACTGTCTTCTAGTAGCTGATTGGCAAGAAAATCATCTTCTTCTTGGTTTAAACCACGCACAGTCGTTCCGGCAAGGGCTTCGGTAAATAACTCTTTTTGGCGGCGTAAGTATAAACGCTCAGGCGAGCATGAAATAAAGGTGCGCTCAGGGCTAAATTGAAACCCAAATTGAAAGCTGTAGGGGTTGCGCCCTTGCCAGCAGGCTAATACCATCCAAGGATCGACCACATCATTAATTTCTAACTGAGTTTGGCGCGATAGCACCACTTTAGGGGTGGTGGCATTAAATTTAGGGTTAGTCACTTGCTCAACCAATTCTTTCCAGCGTGGGTAATTTGGCAAGTCACTGCGGCCCATTAAAGGCAGTTTATTAGGTGGTGACAATGGTTTGGCTGGTTTGAGCTGATTGATGGCTTCAATGGCCGCATTACACTCATCATCTTGACTATTATCTTCAAAATTTAAATTTACTAAAATTTTGATGATGTTGTCATGACGGCGCAGTTCTATGCGAGGCAGTACAAAGCGAGTGCGGCCAAATTCAGGCCAGCATTCTACGGTGCGGTCAAAGGCGACGCCGCCGTAGTAGCGAATATCTTGATTACTGCTTTTTCCACGCTGGGATTGGTAAATCGATGCCAGTAGCTCGTCATTAATTTCTTGTTCTTGCTTGAAGTCTTTGCAGGCGCCTACAGCGGCCACTTCTTCTTGTTTGTCACGGGCATGCCAATATATGCGTGGATATTGAGTTTGCGCCCCTAACCAAGATAACAACGGCAAGGATTTAGCTTCTACTGAGACCTGCACAATCGGCTCTTTGACGTGAGCCAACTTCATAGCGTGTAACTTTTTGATTAACTCGTTAAAGTGCTCAAAAAAAATATGACCAGCCAATGCAGACTCCAGAGTCAATATCTCAAATAATTGAAATGAAAAAGCGTAAAAGGATTTATATGAATTATGCCTTAAGTTAGTTAAGGGTTCAAAAACTGTCAATCTTCAGGCATCGATGCTGTGATCATAATGGCTTATATCATCAGTTACTAGGCTGTTTTTAAACTTACTTATCATTGGCTGCGTTATTTTTACATGAGCTTACACTTTGCTATATTTATTTTAGTTAATTTTGCTTAAAAAGGATAAAATGCATTTTTAATAATTACATGTCGGGCACATAAAACTCAACATGTTAGCAATTATTTACATGATATTAAGGTTTTTAGGAGAGTTCCCCATCAATGACGGTATTACCTGAGTCCCAAGACATTATCCGTATTCCGGTAGAGCGCTTAAGTCTGGGGATGTTTGTGGTGGCGATTGATCGCAATGATAGCAAAGTGGCGATTAGTAATGCTGGGCAGATCAAGCATAAAGACGCCATGGTAAAGCTTGCCAAAGCCGGTATTAAAACCGTATGGGTTGATGTTGAGCGTTCAGCTGATGGCTGCGGTTTAAAGAAAAAGCCCAATTCCCCACTGGTAAAAAAGATAACCAACACCCGAGAATATAAACAAACTCAAGCTAAAAAAATCCTCACTGAAGCAAAAACATTAGTGCGTAAAGTATTGTCTGAAACCTACCAAGGCAAGGCTGTCGAGGTGGCACCATTTGAAGATGTGGCCGACAAAATGCTCGAGTCGGTGATGGATGATGCCGATGCACTTAGGTGTGTGTCAGCATTAAGAACCAAAGACGCTTATTTGCTTGAGCATTCAGTTAACGTGGCATTTTTGCTAGTGACCTTTGGTAAGCACCTAGGTCTTGATGCATCACTGCTTAAAGAGCTTGCTGTGGGTGGGATCTTGCATGATATTGGCAAGGTGCAAGTGGATAACAAAATACTCAACAAGCCAGGTAAATTAACGGCAGAAGAGTTTGAACTTATCAAGATGCATCAGGTGTATGCCATCGACATCATGAGTGATACCCAAGAGATATCTCAGGTGAGTAAAGATGTGTGTTTGATGCACCATGAAAAGCTTGATGGCAAAGGTTACCCCAAAGGCCTTAAAGGCGACGAGATCCCGCAACATGGGCGTATGAGTTGTATTGTGGATATTTATGATGCACTTACCGCGACCCGCTGCTACAAAGAAGCCATGAGCCCAGCTGCTGCATTTAAAATTTTAATGAGTTTGACCCCGTTCCATCTTGATCAAACATTGGTGTACGAATTTATCCGCTGTGTGGGCATTTACCCTGTGGGCTCATTAGTGCAACTGTCTGATGAACGTGTGGGCATTGTATGGGAGTCAGCAGGCAGAGATGCGTTACATCCAGTGGTAAAATGCTTTTATTCACAAAAGCATCAGCGCTATACCGAAGTTACCTTAGTTGATTTACGCAAATGTAACCTCAATATTGACCGCGGTGTATCGCCACGGTCATTAGCTGTGGACCCAAGCCCTTTTTATTAGCCAATACCAATCTCAATACCATGGAGTTGTAGATGAAGTCGCTACTGAGCATTGTTGTGATAATCCTGTCGCTGGCGCTATTAATTCCCGGGGTGACTCAACCCATTTTGACCATCCAAGGCTCCATCGAAAAGTCGGAGTTAGTTGAAGCCGGCGTGACCATGTTTACCGAAAGCTTATCTGAAGATAACCGCAGTAATGCCCGCAGTATGCTGGATATGGCGGTGAGTATGCTCGGCTTTGATAATATTGAAGGAGAGGTAGAGGTTTTTTATAAAACCCGCAGTATTGTTGATACCGTCAATGAGTTATATCAATCCAATAATATTTTAGTTGCAGCATTAGTGGGTTTATTCAGTATCGTTTTTCCGGCGATTAAGTTACTGACTATGTTGATGGTCAATCTGCCAATATTTAAGCCGTTGCAATATGGATTAATGAGATTCATTGGTGCGATTGGAAAGTGGTCAATGGCAGATGTATTTGTGGTGGCGCTAATCATAGTTTATATGGCGGGCAATGCTTCTGCCGGTATGGGCGAACTATTGACAACCACTGCCCACTTTGAAATAGGCTTTTATTATTTTAGTGCTTATTGTGTGTTTTCAATTGCCAGTCATTGGTTAATGGCCAGTAGCGTTAACAAGCGTCATACCAGTAAACCGTCGCGTTAATTGTATAACATAGTAAAAATAGATATTGGCGGCTTAAACGGACAGTTCCGATAATAACCTTTCATATTCAGAAAGGTTGTTATCTCATTATTATGTTTCGGCTGCTAAATTCAAAAATCATTAAAGCCTGCGCGATAGTTTGCCTGTGCATTATTGCCATTGTTGCCTCGGTGCAAACAACGGGTTTAACCCGCGCTGTGATTGAGCTACTAGCATTTAGTGGCCTGATTGCACTGGCGTTAGCTAAACCTGATATTCAGCAAGAACAGTCAGAGGTTATTAAGCAGCAGAATAACCAACAAGACCTTTAACAGCATTTCGCGCAGACATTGCCGCAACAGCTACTCAAGTTAATCTCCCGTCAATAAAATATACCCAAGTGATGTACTGCCAATCGCCAGCCATAATATGATCCCCAACATTAACGGTTTTGGCCCATTAGCGCGCATTTTACTGACCGTGATACCAGCGCCAATTAAAAACAAACACACAATAAGCAACTGCTTGGATACGCTAAACAGCACGTTATAAACGGGCTGGCCTTGTGGAATAAAGTAAGCAATAAGAATGGCTAAGCAATAAAAGCCAATAAAATACGGGATAGATATTTTTGATTTATCACCGTCAAAAATTATTGCACTCAATAACGCGATAGGAATGATCCAAAGCGCTCTAGCCAGTTTAATGGTAGTGGCGGTTTTAAGGGCTTCATCACCATAAGCAGAGGCGGCGCCAACCACAGATGAAGTATCGTGAATGGCAATCGCACTCCAAACACCAAAATCATATTGGCTAAGTGATAACGCATGGCCAATGGTGGGAAATAAAAATAATGCAGCAGAGTTGAGTAGGAAAATACATGCCAGTGAAACCGCAATTTGATCGTTCTTAGCATTAATAGCAGGCGCGACGGCGGCTATCGCGCTACCGCCACAAATCGCTGTGCCGCAACTGATTAAATGGCCCGTCTTAACTTCTAATTTCATTAATCGGGTTAAACCAATGCCGAGCATGAGTGTAAAAAAAATAGAGCCGACGATTAAGCCAAGATTATGACTACTGGCAGCAAGCGCTTCAGGTAAATTAATTCCAAAACCTAAACCAACAATTGAATAGGCTAATAACTTTTTAGTGAGCTTATTTAAGTCAATATGGCTTGGCACCATGCCAATACTGGCAAGGGTGAAACCCATTAGCAAGGCAACAGGAGAAGAGATAACAGGCGTTAAGCAAACTAAGCCAACAACAATAAATAGCCACAGTTTAAAGCGCGAAGAAAAAGCAGTTGTCATGAGGCTTTGATGATCTCTGAAATTAAATGTTGCAGCGGTTTATGGCGAACTCTTGTGACAGCCGTCACCAAGTCTGCCCGCAGCGTCGATGCTTGAGTGTAACAACTAGATTGCCATGGCACGATTAAATTGAACTGAAAGTTTTTAATTATGCTGCATTTCAACGGCTACCTGTTGTTAATCGCCGCTAAAATCACAGCTTTATTGTTCACGAGTATATTGACATTGCTTGATGGTCAAAATACTATTTATGACAAATAGTTTGATTGTCAAACAAAGGTGGCTTTTGAAATTTTTAAATCAACATCATCATCAATTTAGTTCGTTGCACAATACAGGTGAGAAGCGCACCTTGTATGTGTTGATCTTAACCGTTACCGCTATGGTGGTAGAAATTGTCGCCGGTACGATGTACGGTTCAATGGCATTACTAGCCGATGGTTGGCACATGGGCACACATGCTGCGGCGTTTTATATCACCTTATTTACTTATCGCTATGCTAGAAAACATGCTGGCAGTGATAAATTTTCCTTTGGTACTGGCAAGGTCAGTGTATTAGGTGGTTACACCAGTGCGATAGTGCTTGGGGTAGTGGCGTTATTGATGATGGCAGAGTCGATTCACCGTCTGTTTAACCCGCAAAATATTCAATTTAATGAAGCGATTATGGTGGCCTTTATTGGTTTGGCGGTAAATGTTGTCAGCATGTTCTTGCTTGGCGATCATTCCCACGGGCATGCTCATTCCGATAGCCACTCACATCATCATTCACATCAGCACTCACATAACCATTCCCGCGATGAAACCGCGCAAGCAGAACATCAGCATGATCACCAACATAAGCCGCATCACGATCACAACTTAAGGGCGGCATATTTACATGTGTTAGCCGATGCATTGACCTCAGTACTGGCTATTGTGGCGCTTATTTTTGGTAAGTTTTATGGCTGGAACTGGCTTGATGCGGTAATGGGTATGGTGGGCGCTGTGGTGATTTGTAAGTGGACCTTAGGGCTATTAAAGCAAACTAGCCCAGTGTTACTGGATGAAAATATTGATCAGCATTATCGTCAGGCGATAACACAAGCATTACAGCCCTTTGCCAGCATCAAAGATATGCATATATGGAAAATCAGTGGCGATCATTACTCGGCGGCTATCATTCTTGAGTCTCATGTTGATAAAAGCATTGCTGAATACAAACAATTATTGGCGAATTTTGATAAAATTAATCATCTCACCCTTGAGGTTCATCCTGTTAAATAATGAAAAATCTACAAAACCTAAATCACTTACTAACTGAATTTTACGACAAGATGGCTTCTTGGGAGCAATCGGTGGTAAAAGAAACCGGCTATTCACTGGCGCAAACCCATACCATTGAAGTGTTGGGCAATCATGGTCCTTTACGCATGAAGGAGTTGGCGCAAAAGCTGGCGATAACCACTGGCACCTTAACTGTTCAGGTGGATAAATTAGTCCAAGCTCAGCTAATTGAACGCTGCGCTCACCCCGATGATAGACGTTCGATAGTGGTGGTGTTAACAGAAGCCGGGCAAGTGATTCATCGCCAGCATAATCAATTACATTTAGATTTAGTGGCTGACTTGAGCCGCAATATCGACCCAGAACATCTACAGGTTTTACAAAGCTGCTTAGCAAAGATGAACCAAGAGTTTTAGGGTTTACTTAACTCTGGCATAGCTCTAAACTCGGTGTGGCTTGAATCTGGCTTAAAGCTTGAGTTTAGTTTTAGTACAAATGCCAGAAATAAAAAAGTCCAAGCTGTATGAATACAGCTTGGACTTTTTTAATGGGCTATTTTTGCTATCTTAAGCGATATAGAGAGTAACAATTAACGCTGATGCATAGCGTAGTCACTGCCATCTTTGGCGGTAAACACTTTGCAGTTACCTTCAGTTGGTAAACAACGTGAATGCAGCATGCTTACCCATTGCTTGTAAGGTGTCGGTAAATTCTTAATCGGCAGTGCCACTTGAATATCTTCAATATGCGCTGGGTCGTTAGCACCCAGTTCACCGTTTCGGTCAAAGCTCACTTCAACATGGGTATCGTTATTTTTTAACACGATAGATGTTGGGTCGCTTTTATGACCAGTTAACGCCACAAATTGACAAGGATTTTGCAATCCACATTGGCTGCCATCTTTCATAAATGCTAGCAGATGAGTGTAGTAAATCACGTAGCTACTTACATCGGCATGAGTCCCGCTAGCCAATGGAAAGTTATTATCTAAAAATATTTTCGCGTTGGTGATTTTATCTGCATTAGTGCTGGTGGCCACAATTTGTTCTTCAATGAAGCTGTTAAGGTCGTGAGCGGCTGTGTTGTGGTTCATAGTAGTCATAATCATAACCTTATCCTCTTCGTTTGATGTCGGCACTTGCTGGTTGTTTTCAGCAATTAATGCCCTGCGTACTGGTTTAACATTTACTGGCTTAAACGGGTTTTGTTAAAACAAACACTGTTTCCCGATTGCTTAATTTGTAGTCTAGTGTATTTTTCACTACAATTTCACAATAAAAATTTTACACTGTGAATTTTACAAAATGCGCAATGATCAAAGCTTGATGAGAAAGTCACATTTCCTTGGCACTAAGATTCGTAATTTACGTAAACGCAATCACCTGACCATGGAAGATTTATCCGCTCGATGTATTCGAGTGGATTCCAGTTCGGCGCCGTCAGTGTCGTACCTTTCGATGATAGAGCGCGGTAAACGTGTCCCCAGTGCAGGAATGCTGGCCGTGATCGCAACCGTGTTTCAAAAAGATGTGGAATGGTTTTTAGATGACATGCCAGAAGAGCAGTCAATCACCCCTGAAAAAGGCCGTCATGGCGGTGTTAGCGGCATGCCGCTTGAGCCTAGTTTCTTGTTTTCAAATGATATATTGCAAATTGCCATTCCAGAAATGTTATCGCAAACAGGTACATCAGGCAGGCAATTTGCCCAGTTACTTATTCGCGCCCATCAAGAGCATCATCAAAATCACTTCCCAGATTTAGAACGAGCCGCTGAAGATATTGGTAAAAAACAACTGCCTCTAGCGGCTGAAGAAATGCTTAATATCGCTAAAAGTATGGGGCTTAAAATCAAGTGGATTGATGAAATCCCCACAGAAGTGATCGATGAAACTGGCGCAAGTTCAGCCCGATTAACCACCTCATTTTTTGAGCCGCCAGCGACGATTTATATTAATAAAGCCCTGAAAGCCAATGTACCGCGATTAAAATATGACTTGGCGGTGCATATTGGCCATTGTGTTTTACACAATAAAGATGGCCTTAAAAGTGTGATGACCTCAGGGCGTCGGGTAGAAATTGATGATGACAGCTCAATGCAATCAAATACCCTTAATGCTCAAGATATTTTGCATGCATGGCGTGATTTTGAATCGAGCTTTTTTGCTGGCGCTTTATTATGTCCCAAGGTGCCATTTAGACAATTACTCGACCGTCATGGCTATGAAATTGCGGTACATAAACAACTGCAAGTGTCAGCATCAGTGGCAATGCGCCGCATGACGGTAGTGTCACCTTATCCACACTGGCATTACTTTGATGCCTATGCGCCAGGAAAGCTAAAAGCGGTTTATCGTGGCAATGGTATTCCACTGCCGTGGGGCAATATGCGCATTGTTGAAGATCCATGTCATCACTGGGCAGTGTTTAGAAAAATTAATGAACCTAGCACTGATGGCACCTCGGCGCAGATCTCGATTTTAAATGTCGGTAACGAGCCGCGAATTTACTGTTGCGAATCAATCAAAGTTGATGATTCTGCAGGCAATCCACATGTGCTATGTGCGGGCATTGATCTCAACCCTGCCATTGAAGCCCAAGGCAAGGATGCAAAATCCATTACCGCCGATTTAAAGAAAGCCTGTGTTGATAATGGCGGTTTGGTGGCCATTCCAAAACACATCAAAGCTGATTTAACCAGTGTGGCTAAAATTCTGAATATCAATTGGATTGAGCGCGGCATAGACAATGATGCTCGGGTGATTTGCTCTCGCGGCGCCGTGTGTCCACGCCAGCCAAGCTGCTACGCTGCGGGTAAAGCCTTGTGTGAAGAAAGCTAGCGCTGTTGTTAATAGGCGTCAAATTCTCTGCAAAGGGCAATTTGACCGCTTTAGCTAGAACTTGCAGATTCACTTGAGTGATAAATCAATTAGGTGACTGTTTACAAATACTTTTGTTCTGATACTTTTGTTCTGATATTGTTGTTAACCTTGAATTTTGGAGAGTTAATAGCGTTTTAATGCAAAACGACTTTAAACCCTCATTTAACACCATCTATTCGCTATTTAGATGCTTGGTGTTTGCTGTAAAGGAATACAGTTATGCTCGAATTTTTATTAATCAATGCCAATACACCCTATGCGATAGCATTGACTTTAGTGCTGACCCTAGCTGTTTTAGAGGGAGTTGGCTTAGTCATTGGTTTCAGTATTTCCAGCCTGTTAGATCACATATCCCCAATCGATTTAGATTTTGATGCAGGCATTGATGTTGCTCAAACAGGGTTAACGCCGTTACTGGGTTGGCTTTGCCTTAATAAGTTGCCATTACTTATTTGGTTAGTGCTGTTGTTAACCAGCTTTACGCTCCTAGGCTACAGTTTAAATTTCTTGAGCTACGTTTATGCTGGCCACTTAACCTCCCCAATAATCAGTACGCCTATAGTGCTAATCGCGAGTCTTTTTAGTACCTCAATACTTGGGCGACCTTTGGCAAGAATTCTCCCTAAAAATGAGTCACTAGCGGTATCTACAGACAGTTTTAGTGGTCTGTCAGCCAAAATTACAGTCGGCACCGCCAAACTAAATAGTCCTGCAGAAGCGGTACTGGTAGATCAACATTCTCAGAAACATTATGTGATGGTGGCGCCAGAATTCGCAGAAGAAAGCTTTAGTCAAAATGAACAGGTCGTATTGCTACGTAAGTCTGGCAGTATTTGGCTAGTCGCTAGGCTTGAGCCGTTTTAAGCAATAAGTTTCAACACTGAAATATCAATAAGCTTCAAAAATTAAATCACGGATAGAACCATCATTTGTAATTATTAAAGGAATAGAAATGGACGCCCTAGAAATATCTTCAAGTTCAAATACCATGTTTATCTTAATCATGGCCGGTATAGCAGTCCTTGCTTTTATCACCATCGGATTAATCTTCGCTAAATTATACATTCGCGCCTCAAAAGAAATTGCCTTTGTACGTACCGGTTTTGGTGGCGAAAAAGTCGTAAAAGACGGCGGTACTATTTGCCTACCTGTGTTGCATGAAACCATTCCAGTCAATATGAATACCTTACGTATTGAAGTCGAGAAAACCCAAAAAGATGCGTTGATCACCAAAGACAGAATGCGAGTGGACGTTAAAGCAGATTTTTATTTGCGTGTGGCCCCAAGCCAAGAAGGCATTTCTATGGCAGCGCAAACGCTGGGTACAAGAACCATGCGTGTGGAAGAGCTTAAGAAGCTAATGGAGTCCAAATTCGTTGATGTACTACGCGCCGTTGCTGCTGAAATGACCATGACCGAAATGCATGAACAACGAACTGATTTTGTGCAAAAAGTACAACAAAGTGTTGCTAATGATCTAGAGAAAAATGGTTTAGAACTGGAGTCAGTATCACTAACAGGATTTGACCAAACTGACCTGCAATTCTTTAATGAAAATAATGCCTTTGATGCTGAAGGCCGCGCAAGACTGGCTAAAATTATTGAAGAAAAACGTAAAGAAACCAATGATATTGAACAAGAAAACCGCGTAAAAATCCAGCGCAGAAACTTAGAAGCTGAGCGCCAATCTCTAGAAATAAAAAAAGAAGAAGAGGAAGCACGCCTAAACCAAGAGCAAATAATTGCTTTTAAACGTGCGGATCAAAAAGCTGAAATTGCCAAAACCCGTGAGAGTAATGAGCGTGAAGAGCGTGAAGCTGAAATTGCAAAAGAACAAGCCATTGAAGCCGCTGAAATTGAGAAATCAAAAGACATTGAAACTCGTCAAATTGATAAGAAAAGGGCTCTTGCTCAGGCGCAAATTCAACAACAGCGCGACATTGAAGTGTCTGAACAAGATAAGCAAATTGCTGTCGCAGTGAAGTCAGAAGAAGAGTCAGCAGCAAGAACCAAAGCTGCAGGTGCTGAAAAAGACAAAGTGGAAAAAGAAGAAGCGGTTATTACTGCAAGACAGGTTGCTGAAGCAAACCGTCGTAAAGAAATTGAAGTGATTGACGCTAAGAAAGAAGCTGAGCGAGAAGCTGTCGGGGTGACAGTTCAAGCTGCGGCAGAGAAACAAGCTGCTGAAGATAGAGCCATTGCGATATTAACTGAAGCAAGAGCAGATTCAGATTCAAAGAAACTGCGAGCAGAAGCAGATGAAAAAGTGTTTGCTGTAGAAGCTGCTGGTAAACAAGCTTTGTATGAAGCTGAAAACACCTTGAAAGATGAGCAAATTGAGCTGCAAAAAGCCCTCGCGATATTAAAAGTACTGCCTGAAATCGTGGCTAATGCCGTTAAACCTTTAGAAAATATAGATGGTATTAAGATTCTTCAAGGCTACCATGGTGCTGGGCCTGGTAACGATGCTAGCGTAGCAACAGGAACGTCAGGTATGGCGGAGCAAATTACCTCGGCAGCGCTTAATTATCGTGCCAATGCACCACTGGTAGACTCAATGCTGCAAGAGCTTGGGTTGGTAGACTCAAAATCTGGCACGTTAAATGACTTAGTGAGTGGTGAAAACTTCTTAACTGATGCAACTCGCAGCGCAATTAAGCAAAGTAATATGCCTCCAGTAACAGCAAATGTTAGTAAAAATTCAGAGGCTTTAGCGCCGAAGGCTAATTAACTGTACTAGCTCAGACTTGGGCTAGCATCTAAACCTAAAAAAGAGGATTAATAATCCTCTTTTTTGTTTTCTATTGAGTATATTGAACACTGAAATTACAGCAAATTATTTAGCTTCCAGCTTTGCCAGCTTCTAAAATTGGCATTCCCGCTTCGGTAGGAATATAAATCCGCTCGCCACTGCCGTCTTGTAAGCCTTTTATCCAGATATAACGTAAGTAAGCTTCATTATCTTTTAATGATTCACCAATGATCTTGTTGGCTTCTGCTGCAGCCTTGGCAAGTTCGATATCAGCTGCGCCCTCAGATTTTGCTCGAACAATTAGCGCCTTACCTTCTGCTTCGGCAAGTGTGACTCTCGCTTTAGCTTGCATTAAAGCTGCTTGTTCTCTGGCTTTGGATTCTTCAATAAGGATCTGTTTTGACCATTGGGCTTCTTTTAACGCTGCCTGTCCATTGAGTTCCATTTTGTAGACGTTGTATTTTGGCCAAGCCCACAAGGCTAAGATCAATATGATGACCCCTGTGAAGGTCATAAATACTAGAGTTCCTAATGCGATAGCTTGTTTATTCTGGTAAATGTTCTATGTGCCCTTACTTTTATTATTGTTATGAAGAGTAATCAACTGGCAACTGAGCCGTACTCATCTAAAATAGCTTTTTATATTATTCCATTATAATTCAGTATTTTGTTGGTAGTTAGCTTAGCGTAATAGATAATAGAAAGTGAAGATCTACCGCAAATTTTGTTTGGGATGAGCTTGTTGTAATAGTCTGGTTTGTGAGCGTTTTATTTAACTGTTAATTTTTGAGCTGGCTAACGTTTCATGGTGGCATAGAGCGTAGAGTTAACTGATTAGGAATAAAACCATTATTAGAGCTTCACAAAGTAAAAGGTTTCCGCTACGAAATATATAATTAGCAGCTACAATTAAATTTAATAACACGTATGTTATGCGGAATAAAAATAAATTTAAAGGACTAAATTTTATCAATAATATAGCAAGAATTACCGCACTTTTTATTTGTTTTCTTATCTCACTTGCCGTTGGTACGGTAAGTGCTAGCCCTTATGTTACGTTAGATGAGCGCGATAAAATTGAAATTGTTGAGGAAAATCTCTGGTATAAAACTTCGCCCCTGATTTCAGATCCTCGATTTACCGATCTAGTGCTCTTATATGCCGATGCCAAGCAAGTGACTTCTACCTTGGGAGGAAACGGGGCTTTTGTGGCAAGGATACCACTAGCCAATAGTCGTGATATTCAGCACACTCGGTTTGTGAATTTATATACAAATTACTTAGACATAGGGACTGCATATTGGCAGTCAGAGCAAGGTGAAGTTGTTGCTTTAGCAAGCTTTGGGCAAATAACTGGTACAAACCCTAAATTAGCTCATTCACAAACCTTCTCACTGATATTGAGTCAACAAGAGCGTGGTGTACTGTGGATTTTTATACAAGCCAAAAAATTCGCCACACCGGTAGACGTTAATATTTATAGTAAAGCGGCTTTCTATAACAAACAATTTATTACCAATAGCATTAATACTATGGCTTTCTCGGTGATGATTACACTCGCTTTAATTGCATGTTTTATCTATTTCAGAACCCGATATTTAGTGACCTTAGCCTGCGCCGGATATGTTGGTTTTCATGGTTTAGGTTGGCTTGTTGCCTCTGGAAGTTTCGGGCAGCTGTTTAGTGTCAGCGCTTTTAACCCTGTTTATATTGGCATCATGATATTTCCGTTTGCTATCGCTTCTGCAAGTCAATTTACTAAGCTACTGTTTAATTGCCCTCAGGAGCATAGTAAATTCGCAAAGCTATTTAATTTATTATCAATAGTCAGCGTTACTCTTGGCTTATTGATGCCTTTTCTATCCTTTAATAACAGCTTCTTAATATCCCATATTATTGCAGCTGTATGGATCCCAATAAGTATCGGGACAGGCATCTTTATGCTCACCACTTTGGATTTTAAAGCCAAATATTATTTAATAGGTAACCTGTTATATGGCTTGTCTCTGTTTGCTTATGTTTTATCTCATGCCCTAAAACTTGATTGGAATATCTCTACAGAATTGATTGTGCAAGTTGCATTAACAATTGATTGTATTTGTATTTTGTTATCATTGACTGAATGGTTGCAAATAAAACAGAAGGACTATCATCGCAGTTATACTATTTCTCGGATAGACCCATTAACAAAAATAGGCAATCGCTATGCTCAAAATGAAAAGCTCGCCAAGCTAACTGGGGGCTATTGTCTAACATTTATTGATCTTGATGGTTTTAAAGAGATTAACGATACATTTGGCCATGATGAAGGCGATAAATTATTAATTTCCACAGTCAATCTTATTCAACAAAAACTTCAAGGTTTGGGAACTATTTTCAGATCTGGAGGTGATGAGTTTATTTTGGTGGCTGAAATTACAAATCTTCAACAAACAGCTTCAGTGATTTCGCAATTGTCAGTAGCACTGCTCAAAACAGAGCAGGAATTACAGCGAACTAGGTGGAAGAATATAGGTTTAAGTTTTGGTATTGCCACAAGCTTTGAAACAGCAAATCAATCAGAGTGCTTATCACTAGCGGATCAACGAATGTATAAACACAAACAGGAAAAGAAAAAAGATAAGCCACTAATACCCAACATTACTATTAGCCAGTGCTAGTATCGTTAATGCAGAATCTAGCGACAAAATCTTAGTGGTCATTAGGCTTAAACATTGAGTCCAATAATGACATAAACCACAGCGCTAATTGCTGCTGCAATAGTGGCTTAGTTTCTGTATCGAATGGGCAATCATCTTTAAAGTGTTCAATTAAGGAGTGTATTTGTAGCTCATGCCACTCGGGATGAAACTGCAGCCCTAATTGACGCTGGTGGCGAAAGGCTTGCTGGTGACATAGTACTGAACTGGCTTCAATACTGACTTGTTTCATAGGCTTGTTTTCTTGGGCTTGCTGATTAAAATCAAACCCATAAAAATGCCATTGAGGCACCATTAGTGTTTCAGCGACTAATCCGTTTGATAACAGCTTAACCTCATGCCAGCCGAGTTCGGGCTGTTCTAATTTATACAGGCTGGCTCCCAAGGCTGTGGCTAATAGTTGCGCGCCTAAGCAAATGGCTAAAATCGGCATATCAATGTCGATAGCATCCTTTATTAATTCAAGCTCGGCCTGCATCCATGCCGGGTTATTTGCCACATCCGTAGGCCCGCCTAAAATAATTAGCCCATCAAAATTAGTTAACTTAGGCAGCGCGCCTAAAGGCGCCATAAAACAGGTTAGCTGATGGCCGTGACTGTCACACCAATCTTGAATACGCCCCGGGCCTTCAGCGCTGTGGTGTTTGATCGCCGCTAGTGATAATGCGGCCATTACTGTAACTCGCCAGTCTCAAGATAGACTTCAATAACATCACCTTGTTGTAATTGTGGCTGATTTGTTTGCTCATTAAGCGCTGCAATAATCTCAGTGACAGATGGATGCATTGAGCTCGTTGCTACAGTGATTTGAGATATATCAGATAAGTCATGGCTGGTTACCCGCAATAAATGGTCGGCTTCAGGCCTACTTTCTAAGCGTTTAATTAAAAACTGGTTGGGGCTAGTGGGGCTTGCAGCAATATTAAGATAATCAGTAATGCTGGATTTTGGTTGGCCTTGTTGCATATCTAAGGTCGAAAACAACATGATTTTATCAATCATAATGGCTTGCTCGAAGAATTGACTGACACCACCACGTTCAAAGTGGCCTTCAACCACGTCAATGGTTAACTGAGGTAACGCATTATCGATGGTGGGTTTTAGCGTCATCAAATCAAATGGCTGCGGCACAATAGTCCATAGTTGTTGCGGCTGGGTTGCCTGCTGTTGCAGCCGTTTTTTTACTGCGTTATCAACTTGAATGTCGACAAAGTGAAACTGCATGATCATCTGCACGTTGTGGGGTTGGTGGTACATGGGTAAGTGTGAGGCAAACAGGCCATCTTCACCGCCAAATAACGTCATACCGTGGATGCCATAATGGGATGATGGTTGCTCAGTAGCTTGTGCTGGATTGAATAGACTGACTAATAGCGTAATGATGGCGAGAATAAAATGAGGTTTGAACATGTTGGGCTCCTATCTGTGTTTATCAGATGGGGCCGTCCCCTTATGGTATCAATTGTGGCTTGTGCGCAATTGCTGAGGTCGTCCTCAAAGACAATGTTACCTAAAAACAATTAGTATTAACAGCTTAGTTACAAGCTGCCCAGTTCAGTACGCTGTGAAATAAAGGTTATGTTTTTTGGAACTCATTCCAAAATGATTTACTCATTACATTTTTCCTGAAAACTCTACCTACAATTGATTAGTGACATAAAAGTAACCACTTTCGACATAATTTAACATTGGTTCCCATTTTGGAATCGATTCCAGTTCTATTATATCGGTGTCAATCAAAACAAAAGGGTGATGACCGATGACTAAAATAGACTTATTGGGACGCCGTAAATTTATCACGGGTTTAGGCGTAGCAGCTGGCGCGGCAATGGTTGCTCCTGCGATGGCAGTATCAGAAAAAGCTGCAGGTGTTAAGTGGGATGAAGAATTTGAAATTGTGATTGTTGGTTCGGGCTTTGCCGGATTAGCAGCAGCAATCGAAGCGAAAAAGCTTGGCGCCAAAGATGTGCATATTTTTGAAAAGATGTCCTACTTTGGTGGTAACTCCGCCATTAATGGCGGTCTGTTTGCTGCGCCGGGAACGCCAATGCAGCAACAAGAAGGCGTTGACGATTCAGTTGAGCGCATGGTGGCCGATCAAATGAAAGCAGGTCGTGGTATTGCAGATGAAGCCTTGTTACGTCATGTAGCAGAGCATGCTGTTGAAGCACTGCAAATGACCTTAGATGCAGGTTCTGAATATCATCCTTATTTACAACAACTTGGTGGTCACTCAGTAGCTCGTACTTATCAAACAACCGTAAGTTGCGGCGCGGGGATCACTCAGCCATTACTTAAAAAATGCCGCGAGTTAGGTGTTAACACCCACAACCGTTCGAAGTTTGAAGGCTTCTTAGTCGGTGAAAAAGGTGAAGTATTAGGCGTTAAAATGCGTCAAAACTATCACTTTGAAGAAGACCAACCAGGCAAAGTGATTAATGTGAGAGCGAAACGTGGGGTGATCATGGCCACTGGTGGTTTTGCTCAAAATGTTAATTTACGTATGGCGCAAGATCCAACACTTACTGCTGAAGTGGGTTGTACCAACGCACCCGGCGCAACAGGTGAAGGCATGTACGAAATGTTCCGCTTAGGCGCGGTGCCAGTTCATTTAGCTCATATTCAATCTGGCCCATGGGCATCTCCTGATGAAGGGGGTTTTGGCTATGTGTCTAACTACTCAATTTATAATTTCCCACATTCAATGGCGGTAAACCGCTTAACCGGTAAGCGTTTCATGAATGAAATTGCGGACCGTAAAACACGCGCCGATGCTGAGTTAAGTTGTCGTGACGAGCAAGGTAATGCTTATCCGCCACTGCTTATTACCAGCTATAAGGATTCTAAGAAGCATCCTAATACCAAGAAGGTGATTAAGTATAACGTCGGTTGGAAGTTTGAGTCGGTTGATGAATTAGCGAGCCATTTTAATGTGCCACTTAAAGCACTCAAAGCGCAGATTAAAGAATATAATCAATATGTTAAATCTGGTGAGGATAAGCAGTTTGGTAAGAACATGACCAAGGCTGCTGGTAAGTACATTGAAGCACCATTTACCGTGGTGCGTTTATGGCCAAAAGTGCATTACTGCCAAGGTGGAGTGCAAATTACTACTAAAGCTGAAGTGAAAGACAGTTTCACAGGACAAGCGATAACAGGTTTATTTGCTGCAGGTGAAGTGTGTGGTGGGATCCATGGGGTCAGCCGTTTAGGAAGTTGTTCGATACCTGAATGTATGGTGATGGGTATGACTGCCGCTCGTAGCATGATGAATGCTTAACATAGCAAGTAAACAAGAGGAATTATTGATGAAAACATTAAAGATTATGCTTGCACTGGCTATGCTTAGTTTCGCCAGCTTATCAGCTCAAGCAGTAGAAATACGTGACTACCATAAAGACGTTATCGGTAAAGATTGTAAAGCGTGCCATGACCAAGGCATGAAGCAATATCCATCTGATGAATCGTGTCTATCTTGCCACAATGTTGATGACTTAGCGGAGCAAACAGCCCGTAGTGAAGAAGATAAGTGGCAGAACCCACACAATAATCTTCATTATGGCAAAGAGCTACCTTGCCAAGAGTGTCACAGTGAGCATAAAGCGAAAAAGCCACTGTGCAGTAATTGTCATACTTTTGAGTACGGCAAGCATAAAGAATAAGCTTACAGCTTAGTGTTATCCCCAAACAAAAGGAGCGTTTATCGCTCCTTTTTTATGTTTTTATTTCGGTAGCAGGTGTTTAAAAAGACGTTTTAAGAGAGGGTTAAACCTTTGCAGATGCCAGTGATACCACATTGGCTTTGATCAAGTTGACTAATTGCTCCGTGACAGGGCTTTGAGTTTCTGGATTAACGTACACCGACTCATTAAATACCGGCAATGGCGGCAAACCATGCTCAATAGGATCCAATATTTGCATCTTATCGTTAATGCGAAATTCAGCAATAGGGGCAATGGCTAAGTCATTTTCCACCGCCATGCACAGCGCATTAGGTGAGGGTGAAGACAGCAATACATTGATTGGTCGCATCGATAATTGATGATTAGCAAAAACTTGCGCTCGAATTGGGCAGTTTTCAGGATACAGCGCCATTGGAATGGTACTGTGCAAATGGGCATTGCCATTTTTAGCTGCGACCCAATGAAATTGGCGTTCAAATAACAACTCACCATTAACGGGAGCCTGCCAGTGGGTGGCCACAATCACATCAAATTCACCCTGTTGCAGCCGCTTATATAAGTTGCCGCTAACATCGGTATCGATCACTAATTCAATGCGGGTAAATTCACGAATAAATTCTAATAAACAACTATTTAAATAACGTTTAATGTAATCAGTTGGGACGCCAAAGCGAATAGTTTGTTTGTTGGAATTATCTTTAAGTTCATCCAATATTTGTGAATTGAGTTGGATCATCTTATAGGCGTAATTAAGTAGGGTTTCACCGGATTCAGTCAGTGACACCCCTTTGTTATCTCTAAGTAGCAAAGTTTGACCGACACTTTCTTCAAGCTTTTTGATTTGTAGGCTTAAAGCTGATTGGGTGCGGCAAATTTTTTCTGCAGCTTTAGATAAATTGCCACACTCGGCAACCGCAATAAAACTTTCTAACAATTCAACTTTTAACATTGGCTATTACAATTGTTCATAGTGGTATTAGTATTACTCAGTATAGGGTTTCCTTAAAGCTTGTTATTGTTTGAATGTGAAGTTGAAACAATAAATTTACATAAAGTATACCGAGGTCAGGATGAGCAGTTGGGATCAGCGGGGAGACTATTTAGTTGAGGTTTCTCAAAGGTGCTTAAAAGGACATAAAATCTTTGATTTATGCCGTTCTCACTTGGTGAAAGCAAGTCAAATATCCAAAGGGACAATCTACAATCACTTCACCACTGAGGCTGATTTGATAGTGGCAGTTGGCTGTGCCCAGTTCGAGCAGTGGTTAGCGCAAATTGAGTCAGATACAGCAATGTACCCCGATCCCTATCAACGTTTTATTTTCCATCACTGCCAGCGTTTGTTTAGTATTTTATCTGAGCAACATTTTGTCATTGAGCGGGTTCTGCCCAATGAAACTCTACTGAATAATTGCAGCGATTATTATCGTCAACGTTATGAGAAATTGACCGCTGAGTCTTATCGCTGGAATGAAAATACCATACGTGAAATAGGTGAAGTGGCAGGCTTTGACCGGGTTGAGTTGGTGATGAATTACTTACGCGGCGCAGTAATTAATATCGATGATGGCCATAAGCAGCATGACGATCCTAAGTTATATCATCAATTTAGTTATGCGTTAACGCAATTGCTAGGTCACTCAGCAAAACGTATCCCCACAGAAAAAGATTTTAAAAGCTGGCTGAAAACCAAAGTGCATACTGCACATTAAGCTGTCAAAAATAAGCGATTTTGATTTTGTAGTTAAAAAAAGCGATAAAAAAGCGAGAAATGACTTCTCGCTTTGCTTTAAATCATTATTTAACGATGACTTATCTCATGGTAACAAACTCTTCAGCACCAGTTGGATGAATCGCTACCACGGCGTCAAAGTCAGCTTTAGTTGCGCCCATTTTCATGGCTACGCCGAAACCTTGTAAGATTTCATCCATACCAAAACCGATACCGTGAATCCCCACAACCACTTCCGTGTCGCCAGCGCAAATCAGCTTCATTTTACAAGCTTGACGATGGGCGGTAACCGCTGTGTACATAGAGGTAAAGCCTGAGCTGTATACCTTAACGTTGGCTTCACCATATTGCTCAATAGCTTCTGGTTCAGTTAAGCCCATAGTGCCAATTGGCGGGTGGCTGAATACCACGGTAGGAATAACCGAGTAATCCATTTTGGCATCTGTCATGCCGTTAAATAGACGCTCTGATAATAAGCGCCCAGCTTTAACTGCAACTGGCGTCAGTTCAACACCGCCTTCCATGATGTCACCAACACAATAAATACCTTTTGCGGTGGTATTCTGCTGTGCATCGGTAACCACGTAACCTTTAGGATTTAGGGTGACATCAGTATTTTCTAGACCAATGTTGCCAGTTGATGGGCTGCGACCAATGGCCCAAATTAAGCAATCAATCGTGAGTGACTCACCGTTTTCAAGCTCTAACGTTAAGCTGCCATCAGTATTTTTAGTCACTGATTTTGGAATACTATGAGTGTGAAGTTTAGGGCCATCAGTTGCCATTGCTTCAACTAAGGTTTCAATTAAAATAGGGTCGAAATTACGTAGCGGGGCGTGTTTGCGCACTAATAAATGGGTTTCGCTGCCAAGGGCGTGTAATACACCGGCAACTTCTACCGCAATGTAACCAGCACCAACAACAGCAACGCGTTTAGGTTGTTCACGTAAAGCAAAGAAACCGTCAGAGTCAATACCGTATTCAGCACCAGGAATGTTAGGAATAGTCGGCGCGCCGCCAGTGGCAATAGTAATATGGTCAGCGGTGTATTGCTCGCCGTTCACTTCAATAGTGTTACTGTTAATGAAGCGACCGTAACCATTTACTAAGGTGACTTTATTGTTAGCAAAGCCGCGCCCATAGGCGTCGTGAATACGGCTAATATATGCTTCGCGATTATCAACTAAGGTATTCCAGTCAAACTTATTTACCGTAACATCAAAACCATAATCTTTTGCATATAGGTTCATGGCTTCAGCGACATGAGCACCGTACCACATGACTTTTTTAGGTACACAACCCACATTTACACAGGTACCGCCAACATGCTTGGCTTCAATTACTAATACCTTGGCACCGCGCTGTGCGGCACGGTTTGCTGAAGCGATACCGCCACTACCTGCGCCTAGGCAGATATAGTCAAAATGTTGAGCCATGTTAACCCTCTCTAATTGTATTTTTACAGCTTGTTATTTGGAGGTTTTTACCTCGAACAAGTGGTTTCTTAGGATAAGAATATTTCATTTGCAGCCATTGTAGGGCGGAATTCAGCCACAAGCTAGTCTCCTAGGCCGCTTAAGTCGGGAATTGGTTTTACGGTGGCTAAAAAGTTTTTATGGTTTGTTTAGCGCCGATACTGACATTGGGAGTATTGCTCTTGGCTTGGGCCTGAGGTTGAGCATTGCAAGCAATCCCACTCAGTTTGTCGATGAGATAGCTCAGTTTCAACATGTTCTGAGTAGTGCCTTTTTAATTGCACCCTCAGTTGTTTAATCCGATTACCTAGCCAGCGACAACTGGGGTCGTTAGCGGTCTTTTTTGCTAGTTTGAGCGGTTTATTTTTGCTGGTGGCTTTTTTATTGTTTGCGGTGCTTGTATCACGCTTTACTGCTTGCTGAGTAGACGACGGTTCTAGCAGCATCTCATCAGCAGAATAGTCCAGCGCTGATTGTGTGGCGGGTAGCTCGATTGCTTGACCTTGATGATCAAGTACCACATTCATCGGCAATGACTTCATTGATAGTGATGCTTGGTTGGGTTGCTTGTTCTCGCTGGCCGGTTTACTGACTAATTGCTCAAATTCGTTGGCCTGAGGTGAGTCAATGGTCATAAATAATGGCGCTATTTGGCTAATTATAAACACAAAAATAAGCGGGAAAATCCCTTTCAATATGGTCATAAGCATTCCTTTGCTTCAAGTGAGTCATGGTTCACCCGCTTAGCTTAGAATATGCGGTAGACTTTCGCCATAAATCTATGGCGTTTTTTACGCTATTTTTATAAAGGTTTAGAAACTAAAGGTTTAGAAACTAAAGCTTAAATTAACCCCTGCATAAGTTTGATCTAAACTGCCCGTGACGCCTTCATTGCGGGCTTGCTGCTTAATATCTTCCATTGCAATCGAGTGACTAACATGGGCGCTAATAGCAATTTCTGAGCTGATTTCATAACCCGCTTCAACTCCGAACTGAAAATGATTGGCACCATCGTAGTCTTGGCTGGCATAGCGAAAATCAAATCCTTGAGTCACATAGGGCGTAACAGAGAAACGTTCACTGATTTGCCAGGGGCTATGTAAACTCAGTTCAACAAAATAACCACTGGCCTCGGTGGCAAAGGTATAAGCCAGTGAAGGAATTAACCAAGGCACGCCGATATAGGCAATTTCAGCAAATAATTCATTATCGTTTGCGCGCTCATCACCATAAAACTCAAGCCGTTGGTAGCCGATTAAGGTTTCTAAGTCATCATGGAGCTGCAAACTATATTCAACACCAAAGTTCCATTCAGTGTAATGAACACTGTCACCACGGCCAACAACTGCATAAGTGGTTAGATTGCCCGTTTCTATGGCTGCGCCAGCCCAATAGATGCCGCCATCTTCAAGGTTATTACGCCCTTCTGAGATGTATTTTGAGTCCCAACCTAAATCAACTGCGACAGCAACATCACTGGCATTCGCTGCTGACATAAAAGGGGAAATACTCAATAGGGATACAGCTAACAATGACAATGTTGGTTTCATATTTAGTATCAGACTCAAAAGGAATTAATTTTTAATGAGAATACATTAACTTTCTCAAATAAAAATGATAACGAGTACGATTTGTGATCAACTTGTCGAATATTTGTTTATAAAAAGTGGCTGACTGAGGTTGAGATCTTATTCACAGTTATTGTGTTGGCTTTCAGTTAGTGAGTGATAATTGCGCTGCTGGCATTTAGTTAATGCACTTAGGGGTTAACAATGGTTGGTCACTATGATGCTTTTATCCTGCTTATGATGATTGCTTACCCTTGAAATTCGCCACTTTAACCCCTATTAACAATGAAGGTGATATTGAATCGACTTCCCGAGGAATCAAAGATGAGCAACCCATTGCTAAGTGACACTGAACTGCCGCAGTTTTCGAAAATCAAAGCGGAGCATATCCAGCCAGCAGTTGAGCAGGCTATTGCAACTTGTCGAAGTAAAATTGAACAAGTGCTAAGCAATAACTCTGTTTACACTTGGGAAAACTTAATTGCCCCCCTTGAAGAAGTGGACGATCAATTAAGCAAAATTTGGTCGCCAGTATCACACATGAACTCAGTGGTTAGCACTGATGAATGGCGCGAAGCGCACGATGCATGCTTACCGTTATTATCTGAATATGGCACTTTTGTGGGTCAGCACCAAGGGTTATACCAAGCTTATAAATCATTGCAACAATCTGACGGTTTTGCAAAGCTTACTACCCCGCAGCAAACCTTACTGACCCATAGTTTACGTGACTTTGAGTTATCGGGTATTGGCTTAAATGATGAGCAAAAACTGCGCTATGGCGAAATAGTAAAACGCCTATCAGAGCTTACCAGTAATTTTTCAAATCAACTGCTTGATGCAACCCAAGCATGGACTAAGCTGATTACCGATGACACTGAATTAGCGGGTTTACCTGATTCAGCTATTGCGGCAGCTAAAGCAATGGCAGAGGCCAAAGAGCTACAAGGCTGGTTATTTACGCTAGACTTCCCTTCATATTTACCGGTAATGACCTACAGCGAAAATCGTCAATTACGTGAAGAATGCTATCGCGCATTTGTCACCCGCGCATCGGATCAAGGCCCCAATGCAGGCGAATTTGATAACAGTGCCAATATGGACGAAATCTTGGCGTTGCGTCATGAGTTAGCCCAGCTATTGGGTTTTGACAGCTATGCTGATAAATCTTTAGCAACTAAAATGGCCAATGATCCTAGTCAAGTATTGTCATTTTTAAATGAATTAGCCCTACGCTCAAAAGATCAAGCCAAAGCTGAACTTGCTGAGTTAAAAGCTTTCGCTAAAGAGCATTATGATGTGACTGAAATGGCATCGTGGGACTTAAGTTTCTACGCAGAAAAATTACAGCACCACAAGTACGAAGTTTCTCAAGAACTACTACGTCCATATTTTCCTGAAAACACAGTGCTATCAGGCTTGTTCTACACAGTGTCACGCCTGTTTGGCTTAACCATTGAAGAGCAACATGAGTTTGATAAGTGGCATGATGATGTGCGTTTCTTCCACATTTATGATGCTGATAAAGTCCATCGTGGCAGTTTCTACCTAGATTTATACGCTCGCAGCGGCAAACGCGGCGGCGCTTGGATGGATGACTGTCGTGGTCGCCGCGTTACATCCACAGGTTTGCAAAAGCCTGTGGCCTATTTAACCTGTAACTTTAATGGCCCAGTGGACGGTAAACCTGCTTTATTCACCCATGATGAAGTGACCACCTTATTCCATGAATTTGGTCATGGTATTCACCATATGCTGACTCAAATTGAAGTGGGCGGCGTATCGGGTATCGATGGTGTGCCTTGGGATGCGGTAGAGCTGCCAAGTCAGTTTATGGAAAACTGGTGCTGGCAAGAAGAGGCATTAGCGAAAATTTCAGGTCATTTTGAAACCGGCGAGCCATTACCAAAAGCTTTATTGGATAAAATGCTGGCGGCAAAGAACTTTCAATCTGGGATGATGATGTTACGCCAACTTGAGTTCTCATTGTTTGATTTTAGAATGCACCATGAGTTTGATGTAGCTAAAGGCGCAGATATTCAAGGCATTTTAGATGAAGTTCGTAGCCAAGTAGCGGTGAATGTGCCACCGGCATTTAATCGTTTTCAGCATGGCTTCGCGCACATTTTTGCTGGTGGCTATGCTGCGGGTTACTACAGCTATAAATGGGCTGAAGTATTATCGGCAGATGCGTTTTCTCGTTTTGAAGACGAAGGTATTTTTAACCCTGAAACCGGTAAAAGCTTCTTAAATAACATCTTAGAAATGGGTGGCAGTGAAGAGCCAATGACCTTATTTGTACGCTTTATGGGTCGTGAACCTAATACCGATGCACTATTGCGTCATTCAGGTATTAACGCCTAGTGAGTTAAGCTTGCGAGAGTTATGACTATTTCAAGGGTGCCTTAGGGCACCTTTTTATTATTTAAAGATCACACATTTTCATTTTAAGTCACTAAATATGCTTAATTTATTGTTGTGAATGCACTAGAATGTTGCTGATAAAAATTAGAATGGAATCGTATTTTGACCGCACAAGTTGAACAAATATTTTTTAGTTTAATGCCAGGTAATTTGGTTGATCTACAAATAAACTCCCCGGTTAAATTTAGAACTAAAGCCACGTTAGTGGGCTACGAGATTGGTAAGTATATTATTCTCAAACATCCAGCTCCGCTTCAGATGAATAATCATCAAGATGTTTTTGCTCATGGTAATGGTGTGGTCGTGCGTTATTTGTTGGAAGGCCAGCAAGGTGAGTGTTTTGCATTTAAAACCACCATTAGAAACATCACTAAATTTCCTGAAAAATTCATATTTCTCACCTATCCCAAAGAAATTGAGAATCGTCAATTACGCACCCATCAACGCTTTGTGACCCATTTACCGTCTTCAATACAGGCAAGAGAAGACAGTGAAGGTAAGCTCGGCTCTGAACTCAAAGGGATTATTGCTGATATTTCTGCCAAGGGGTGTGGCTTCTTGTTTAAGACCGACAATGAAAACCTAAAAGTTAACGAGAAAGACATTTTCGTTAATATTCGCAACGCCAATGACACGAATATCACCATACCAGCCAAAGTATGTAATAGCCGTTTTGAAAATGGCAAAGTCAATGTAGGTATTCAATTTGAAGATAATGATCCGAAAATTAAACAGCTTTTAAACCAGTTGTTTATCGACTTGTAAGCATGATTTAGAGTTCATCTAATTGGCCGACATATTACTGTCGGTTTTTTTATGACTGCAGCTTATAAATCAATTTTTATCATTATCTAATCAACAGAGGTAATTATCGTTTAACGATAATTAGTTGCTGTTAATTATTAAGTCTGTTAACGTTTAATTAACTTCAGCCAACCCTAAATTAATCATGGATAGAATAGTTTTACTTAGTAAATGGATTAAATTACTTATTATATTTTTAGCCTTGCTACAAATCAGTAGTTATGGCGCCACTATGGTATTTGGTGAGTTTCGAGAAGGCGAATACGTAATGACGATCGACTGGTGGGGCTGGTTTAACAGTTACCTGGCTGTCGACTTTGGTGCGCCGTGGAAAATCCTAGCCGAGACACTTTATGCTGAAGGTTTTCATGCTGGAGTGATATTAGGTAGCGTCGAAATTTTACCCTACTTACTTATCTATACTTTTCTATATCAGTTATTTGACCTTTATCAGCAAGGCTTAGTGTTCACAAAAAACAACTTCCGTTACTTACGTCATATCGCGCTGGTATTTGTTTGGTGGATTGTATTGAGCCTGTTTTACCCGATGATTGTGGCTTCTGTACTGCACTTTAGCGGTCTCAGTAGTGCAGTGCCGATTTACTTTAGCCTTGGTAGTTATGAACTTGAGTTTGCCTTGTTCGGGCTAGTTTTTTATTGCATCGCATGGGTGATGAAGCATGCGACTGAATTACAACAAGAGGCAGATCTGACAATTTAATGGCCATAATTATTGAACTCGATGTGATGTTGGCAAAACGGAAAATGAAGTCAACTGAACTGGCTGAACTCGTTGGGATTACGCCACAAAATCTATCGGTGCTGAGAAGTGGCCGCGCTAAAGCTATCCGGTTTTCGACGTTAGATGCGATTTGCCAGCATTTAGCGTGTTCACCGGGTGATATTTTACTGTATCAGGATGAAACCTAGACCGTTTTTTATTAAGGAAGATGAGATGAAAAGTTTGATTAAAAATATACTCTCTGGGGCCGTAGTTGGCTGCATGATATTGATGACAACCGCTTGTACCATAAGGATCAGTGAAGATACGTTTATTGTTAGTGATGAGCAACCAGCCGCCTATCAAACTGATTTTGTTGATCAATTACAGCAAGTCATGCCTAATAATACCATTACGCCAGTGAGTATTGATGCCAGCGAACAAGTCAGGTTGAAAGGCTTTTACATCGATAACCCTACAAGTGATACGACCTTGATGTTTTTTCAAGGTAACGGCATGAAAATTGAGCCTGACAGTTTATCAATATTAACCAGTCTATCTGCGCTCAACACCGATATTTTCATTGTTGATCGTCGTGGATTAGGGGCCAGTGAAGGTCAGCCTCGAATTGAAAATTTAATCGCCGATGCACAGTTGCAACTTGACTATTTACACCTGAATTACCCAACAAATAAAGTGATTGTGCATGGTTATTCTCTAGGCAGTTTCATTGCTGCGCAATTAGTAAAAACCAATAGTGTTGATGCATTAGTATTACAAGGCTCAGCCACCAATGTTGATGATTGGATTGATGAGAAAACACCTTGGTATCTATTATTTACCCATATCGAAATGCCTGAAGATTTCCGTAAAGCAGATAATGAGCAAGTGGTCGCGCAATACTACCAAGGCCCATTACTGGTCATTGGTGCAGAGAATGATGATCAAGTACCAGCAGAGTTGTCTGAAAAATTATTTGATGCCAGTCAGTCAGAGGTTAAAGCGTTAATTATGGTGCCAAATACTGGTCACCAAGGAATGCTAGATAACGCTCACGCGATGAGCCGCTATCAAGCGTTTGTGAATAACTTATAAAGCTGAAAATTAAAAAGAGACGTATATTCGTCTCTTTTTACCATTTTATTTATAACAGAGCTTTAAAATAGATGCTCTTTATAAACAAGCCTTAGGCTAATTTCAAGTCATGCTGCAAGCGATACATCACCATATCTTCAATGGTCAATACTGGCATATTGTGCTTTAAACCAAAGGCGACAATTTCAGGCGCTTTGGCCATAGTGCCGTCTTCGTTCGTTACTTCACACAAAACACCTGCAGGAGATAAACCGGCCATTTGCATTAAATCAACCGTGCCTTCAGTGTGACCACGGCGAGCCATAACGCCACCGGCACGCGCGCGCAGTGGAAATACATGTCCAGGACGAGCGAGGTCGCTGGCTTTAGCATTGGCTGCCGTTGCGGTTTTAACTGTCGTCACCCGATCTTGAGCTGATACGCCAGTGGTAACCCCTTCTTTAGCTTCAATTGAAACCGTAAAAGCAGTTTGGTTAGCACTGTTGTTGTCTTGCACCATTGGCGGCAGTTCAAGTTTGTTGGCTTGCTCGTCCGTTAAACATAAACACACAATGCCGCTGCATTCGCGGATCATTAATGCCATTTGTTTTGCGGTTAAGTGCTCGGCTGAATAAATGATGTCACCTTCGTTTTCACGATCTTCATCATCGAGTAATAACACACCGTTACCTAATCGTAAGGCGGCTAAGGCTTTTTCAACACGTTCGATTGGATCACCAAATGGCGAAAGTAGTGTTAGCTGATTCATGGTTTACTCCTAAAAAAATACCAGAATCAGGGCTTTGAAGAGTGGCTTTACGCCAAACGAAATGCACCAGCATACCTAAGTAGTGGTGTTTTCTATTCTCTTTCATCCGGACTATAACCGTCGGCTCTGGACTGTTAGGCGTACTTCATGTGAAAACATGGCCTAAGTCACCAGATCTGCTGACCTCGAAAAATATCGAGCGCTCGCGGGCTCATCTTGGCGCATTTAGTCGCCTCGATTTACCGCCGGTGGGGAATTGCGCCCCGCCCTGAGAATTTAAATTGTGATGCTTAATAAAGTTAAGCGCGGCCATTTTATGGCAAAAATGACTATAAAAAAAGGGCTTATGCTCACAGTCTTAGATATAAAATGTCATCAAGAGTGGGGCGTTTTAGGGGGTGACTGGATAATTTTGTGAACAAACTTGCTCGCTGGTATGACCTCTGATAGCCTTTGCCGCTGACAAAGGAGTTGTAGCCCCATGAATTTATATTTTCGTCTGTTTTGGTTGTTTGTCTGGCGTATTCGTCACTGTAATCACATCGATTTTTTAGGTACCAGTCGTATTTCATATCGCGCATTACCGCTCGATTGCGATATCAATATGCATCTTACTAATTCTCGCTATCCTGCCTTTTTAGATTTAGCTCGTACTTATATGATTGCTGAAATGGGTTTAATGAAGCGATTTTTAAAACTTAAATGGCTGCCCATTGTAAACGCATCTGAGTTTACCTTTATTAAAGATATTAAGCCGCTGGAGAAATTTGACATTGAAACCAAGATAGTTGGTTGGGATGAGAAATATTTCTATATTGAGCAGCGCTTTGTATCTAATCGTGGGGTTCATTGTATTGCCCATGTGCGTGGTGTGTTTGTTTGCAAAGGTAAGCAAGTGCCTATCAGTAAGTTAATTGCCGAAGCGGGCTACGACGGCGCTATGCCAGTAATGACTGCTGAAGTGGTTAAGTGGAAACAATTTCTGCAAGTAAAAAAAGATCAGAATATTGCCCCTAAGCTGAGTCAGGTAGCATAATAAGCGCTAGTCATTTATTTAACGGGGTTAGCTTGTGGCCAAATTAGAAAAATTCAGCGATATTTTTGACCGCGCCAGTGAGCGTAAAGGTGGCAGTAAGGCGTTAGCTCATTTATTGCCTCTGACCCTTGAAGCGGATGAGATTGGTCAATTTTCTGATGCACAACTTTTGTCTGCCATGAGCAAGCAAGTGTTTCAAAGTGGCTTTGTGTGGCGGGTGGTTGAGAATAAATGGCCTGCGTATGAAAAAGCCTTCTTTGATTTTGAACCGTTTAAAGTATTAATGCTGTCACCGGACCAAATTCAGCAGCGCGCCACTGACGCAACGCTTATTCGCCATCAAAAGAAAACCCAATCTATTGTTGATAATGCCTATATGGTGCAGCAAATTGCGGCTGAGCATGGCAGCTTTGCTGAGTTTATTGCTAATTGGCCATCGGAAGATATCACAGGACTTTGGCAAGTATTAAAAAAGAAAGGCAGTCGTTTAGGTGGCAATACTGGGCCGTATTTTTTACGTAATGTGGGTAAGGATACGTTTTTATTAACCACTGATGTGCAGTCATATCTCAAAGCCACTAAGGTGGTTGATGCCGGATTTACCTCGCAAACGGCATTGCGCCAATCCCAAGCGGCTTTTAACCACTGGCAGCAAGAGTCAGGACTCACCTTGGCTGAAATAAGCCGCATTATTTCACTTAGTGTGGGTGAAAATAGGCTTTAAACCTCATATCGGGCTAAAAACATTTTTGCGCTTTCATCGGCTAAATGCTGCCGTTGTTGATCATTTAACAGTGGGTTACAGGTTAAAATTTGCGGCCAAAAACATTGGCCTTTGATTAAATGCAGCAGTTGTTCATTGGCAAACATCGCATCTTCTATTTGAATCCTTCCATCTAAAGCTGCGGCTTTAATCCAGCGTAATATCGCCGTTTCATGCTGTTTCATTTTTTCAATTTCACGAACCATTTCTTCACTATTGTAAAATAAGTGCCCAATAGCGACGCGTGCCATATCAATATGCTCTCGAGAGTTCATAAATTGAATCTCGGTCAAAATGATGGCTGATAACTGCGAAAACAGCGCTTGTTGCGGCTGATATTGCCCTTGATTGCTGGCCATGGCTTCAAACCATAACTCACTTACAAGGTGCATGACTAAGGCTTCTTTAGTGGCGAAGTGATTGTAAACAGTGCGCTTAGACACTTGTGCCTCTTCTGCCAGTTTATCCATGCTGGTCGCCGCTACACCTAGTTTTTTGAACATCCGCTTGGCTGCGTCAACTATGGCCTCATGCTTTTGCTGGCTGAGGGTTTTCTTGGTTATTGTCATATCTGTTTACAAATCTTCGCTGGGAGTCGTGCAAGTATATTACACTGAGCAGTTTACTTTTCAACAATAAATCAATAAACTGCACCGTGTAGTTTACATTTGCTGTATGAATGTTGAACTGCTACATGCTATTAGTTCAGCCATTTATGGCAATGAGCATTATGATCATTTTAATAAAGCCGTCGTATTGGTTTCAAAGATTGGCAAAATATTTTAATGCCTCAATCAATAAGTAGACTATCTTTTTATTGATTGAAGCATTCCTGACCGTTTTAGTGTCGCAACAAGGTGGTAAAAAGCAGGTGAGCTCAGGTTCGTCGTAACCTCAGCTGAGTGCATTACCTCACCTTGGTATATTTGAGCGCTATATCAATTTATAGGCAAGTTGGGATAGCTAAGGCTAAAAAATAAACTATTCTTTAATGGCGATGGTGCTTACCAATCTGCGCTTAAGATATTTGTTAGCTTTGACGGGATATGTTTATTTTATCAGAAGGCTAGTGATCGTGGTCTAGTCAGCGTATGACAACTTACGCTGCTGTGGTTAAGCAGTATAAAGCATCCTGACAAGGCTCATGATAGTGGCAGGATATGCTGATAAACTCTGTATTCGTGCTACAAGTGCCACAATTAATATTGTAGGTAGGTATTTTTTCAGGATTTAATACTAGGCGCACACCTTTTTTGATTAGAATGTTGTATATTTACGCACTTTTAAAAGTGAGCCAGTTAACCTTTTTGTAACACTTTCGTGTGTATTTTTTGTTGTTGCTACAGCTAAGTCAACAAAGCGTATACAAAGTATCTAAGTTTATTATTTGTTTACAATTTATAATTTTTTAATTGGTTGTAATGGTTGTTGAGCTCGCAAGTGTATGGGATAACAACGTCCATTAAAATTTCAAGCTTAAAACGTTGAAAAACGTTGAAATATATATCCAGCAAATATTTACCCTTCAAACAAGGTGAAATTTACTGATGATGTCATTAGGAGTAGGAGCAGTCATGCGCAAAGCACTGAAAATAGCCTCAGTTATCACTGCGGCTTTATGGATTACCGCTTGTGGTCAAGCCGAACAAGGCCAAGGCCAACAAAAAGCACCACCCGCACCAGTAGGGGTGATGAGTGTGACTGAGCAATCTCAAGCCATTTATGTTGAATTACCAGGTCGTAGTCGTGCTTTTTTAGAAGCGGAAGTACGCCCACAGGTATCAGGCATCATCACCAACCGTGGTTTTGTTGAAGGTAAAGATGTCGAAGCGGGTCAGTCACTGTATCAAATTGACTCTGCAACTTACAAAGCTGCTTTAGTTAGCGCAGAAGCAGATTTAGCCAGCGCGAATGCAGCCTTGGCTTCTGCGAAAGCTACAGCAGACCGTTATGCAGCCTTGGTTAAAACCAATGCTATTAGTGCCCAAGACTTTGATGAAGCTAATGCAGCCTACAAAGAAGCAATCGCTAAGGTGACTGTTGCTGAGGCAGCAATTAATACTGCTAAAATCAACCTTGAATACACAGAAGTACGTGCACCAATCTCTGGTCGTATTGGCACATCAAGTGTCACTCCTGGTGCACTAGTTACTGCTAATCAATCAAATACACTGGCGAAAATTCAGCAACTTGATCCAATCAATATCGATATTGCTCAATCAAGTGCGCAACTATTACGTCTTAAGTCAAAACTTAGACAAGGCAAGTTACAGCAAAGCGAAAATGCTGAAGTGACCCTTATTCTTGAAGACGGTAGCACTTACGAGAACGTAGGTACATTGCAGTTCTCTGAAGTGAGCGTCAATGAAGCAACAGGTTCGGTGATTATCCGTGCTGAATTCCCTAACCCTGATGGGGTGTTGTTGCCTGGTATGTATGTACGCGCGATTTTAAATGCCGGACAAGATCCATCAGCCATTTTAGTGCCGCAAAAAGCCATTACCCGTAACACAAAAGGTGAAGCGGTAGCTATGATTGTTAATGCTGATAATCAAGCTGAAGCGCGCGTGGTGAAAACAGCAGAGGTGATTAATCACCAATGGCGTATTACTGAAGGCTTAAAGGCTGGCGACAAATTGATTGTCGAAGGTCTGCAAAAAGTTCGTCCTGGCGCTGAAGTTGCTCCACAAGTTTTAACCGAAAACACTCCAACTAAATAGGGTAACGTTATGGCTCGTTTCTTTATCGATCGCCCTATTTTTGCATGGGTGATCTCAATTCTAATCATGTTGGCAGGGGTCTTAGCAATTAAAGATCTTCCTGTGGCGCAGTACCCGAGTATTGCACCGCCAACAGTTGAAATAACCGCGTTTTATCCTGGCGCGTCTGCAAAGACCATGGAAGATACAGTAACTCAGGTTATTGAACAACGTATGACGGGTATTGACCATCTGCGTTATATTGCCTCAAGCAGTGATAGTTTTGGTAATGCAAAAATCACCTTAACCTTTAATGCTGAAGCCGATCCGGATATTGCTCAAGTACAAGTGCAAAATAAGCTGCAAGCTGCGATGACCTTGTTACCGCAAGAGGTGCAATCTCAGGGTGTTAACGTGGTTAAATCAAGTGCTGGTTTCTTGATGGTTGCAGCGTTTGTATCTGAAGATGGTTCGCTGGATAAAACCGATATTGCCGATTATGTTGCTGCCAATATTCAAGATCCGTTAAGCCGTGTTGCTGGTGTAGGTGAATTGCAATTATTCGGAGCCCAATATGCAATGCGTATTTGGCTTGATCCGTTAAAGCTGACGCAATACAACTTAACTAGTATTGATGTTATGGCCGCGATTCGTGAGCAAAATGCGCAGATTTCAGCGGGTCAATTAGGTGGTGCGCCATCAATTGCTGGCCAAGAATTAAATGCGACCATTACTGCCCAAAGCCGTTTGCAAACTCCTGAGCAATTTAAAGGGATTATTCTCAAATCTGACACCTCTGGTGCTAACGTTTACCTGAGCGACGTAGCTCGCGTTGCACTGGGTTCTGAAAGCTACTCAGTGGAATCATTCTTTAACGGTAAACCCGCTGCTGGTATTGGTGTGCAGTTAGCCACAGGTGCTAACGCGCTTGATACCGCAAATAATGTTCGTGAAATGCTTGCTGACTTGCAAACTTATTTCCCTGACAGCTTAGAGATTTATTACCCATATGACACTACGCCATTTGTTGAGAAATCAATTGAAGGTGTTGTGCATACCCTTATCGAAGCAGTGATTTTAGTGTTCCTGATCATGTATCTGTTCCTGCAGAACTTCAGAGCAACACTAATTCCAACGATTGCGGTACCCGTGGTATTACTTGGTACATTCGCCATTTTATCAGCGACTGGTTTCTCTATTAACACCTTAACCATGTTCGCTATGGTACTGGCTATTGGTCTGTTAGTAGATGATGCGATTGTTGTGGTGGAAAACGTCGAACGTGTTATGTCTGAAGAGGGCTTAAGCCCACTTGAAGCCACCCGCAAATCGATGGATCAAATTACTGGCGCACTTGTGGGTATTGGTTTAACCCTGTCAGCAGTATTCGTACCTATGGCATTTATGTCAGGTTCAACTGGTGTTATTTATCGTCAGTTCTCGATTACGATTGTGTCTGCAATGGCGCTGTCTGTTTTAATCGCGATGATTTTAACCCCGGCATTATGTGCCACCATGCTTAAACCAATTCCAAAAGGCCATACCCATATTAATACTGGGTTCTTTGGCTGGTTTAACCGTAACTTTGATAAGTTAACCTCGCGCTATGAAGCGGGTGTAGCAAAAATCCTTAAGCGTACTGTGCGCATGATGGGTGTCTATCTTGTACTGGTTATCGCGACTGGTTGGATTTTCATGCGCATGCCAACAGCATTCTTGCCAGATGAAGACCAAGGCATCTTGTTTACCCAAGCAATTTTGCCAACTAACTCGACTCAAGAAAGCACCATGAAAGTGCTTGAGGATGTGAGTGACTATTACTTGGAAGAAGAAGGCGATATCGTTAAATCTGTATTTAGTGTTGCAGGTTTCAGTTTCGCTGGCTCTGGTCAAAACATGGGTATTGCTTTCGTCGGTCTTGAAGACTGGGCTGAACGTGGTGGTGAAGGGCAAGATGTTCAATCCTTGTCTAACCGTGCAATGGGTCGTTTCATGCAGATGAAAGACGCCTTAGTGTTTGCCTTTGTACCGCCAGCGGTAATTGAATTAGGCACGGCCAATGGTTTTGATATGTACCTGCAAGATCGTAGTGGTCAAGGTCATGAGGCGTTAATTGCAGCCCGTAATCAGTTATTAGGTATGGCAGCGCAGAATCCGAACCTTGTGGGCGTACGTCCTAATGGGCAAGAAGATGCACCTATGTACCAAATCCATGTTGATCAAGCTAAAATTCGCGCCTTAGGTGTGGATATCGATGATGTAAACAGTGTACTAGCAACCGCTTATGGTGGTTCGTATGTGAATGACTTTATCGACCGTGGTCGCGTTAAGAAAGTATACGTACAAGGTGATGCTGAATACCGTATGCAACCAAGTGATTTAGAAACCTGGTTTGTGCGTAACTCAAAAGGTGAAATGGTACCTTTCTCGGCCTTTACTACTGGTTCATGGGAATTTGGTTCGCCACAATTACAACGCTTTAACGGTTTACCAGCGGTCAATATTCAAGGTGCAACTATGCCCGGATATAGCTCTGGTGATGCAATGCTTGATTTCGAGAGAATGGTGCAAGATTTACCACCAGGGTTTGGTATCGAGTGGAATGGCTTATCTTATGAAGAGAGACTATCAGGTAACCAGGCTCCAGCGTTATACGCACTGTCTATTCTAGTGGTATTCCTTGTATTAGCGGCACTTTATGAAAGTTGGACGGTACCATTTGCGGTAATCCTAGTTGTGCCATTAGGGGTTATCGGGGCACTGCTGGCGATGAATGGTCGTGGTTTACCTAACGATGTATTTTTCCAAGTAGGTCTACTGACGACGGTAGGGCTGGCAACCAAGAATGCCATCTTGATTGTAGAATTCGCCAAAGACTTCTATGACAAGGGTGCAGGACTGGTTGAAGCGACTTTGCACGCAGTGCGAGTACGTTTACGTCCAATCTTGATGACATCTCTAGCCTTTGGTTTAGGTGTTGTACCGCTAGCAATTAGTACCGGTGTTGGTTCTGGTAGTAAGAATGCACTAGGTACAGGCGTACTTGGTGGCATGATGAGTTCTACCTTTATTGGTATCTTCTTAATCCCACTGTTCTTCGTGGTGGTTGAGAAAATCTTCAATAAGAAAGAGCGTAAAGGTTATGTACCACCTGAAACGAAAAGTGATTCAGCTGAATAAGCGCTAATCACTGTAGTTATCCTTAAAAAGCCCAGCAGATGCTGGGCTTTTTGTTGCTCGTTATTTAAGGCTTATTGCCTTTAATCAGCCATGCTATCGCTTAAGTTGATGAGCTGACTCAGGGAGAAGTGCGCCGTTACTGTGACCTAACATAGTGAGATATGCTTAATGGCATGGGCGCAGGTTAACGGCGCTATGACAAGAACGACCGGATCAGTGGGAGCACCTTGTATTGCAATAACTCGAGTCAGTTAAGTTGAGTTCGATGCTTTGGTTGCAGAACCTCGGTTATAGCTAGCAAATGCAACTAACCCAATTCCTGTTATTAATGAAATAGTGCCATCAATGAAATACTCCTATCAATAAATACCTATCAATGAATACCTATCAATGAATACCTATCAATGAATACCCCTCCATGAAAGAGTCACTGTCAAAAACGCAATAAAAAGCCCTGTAAATACAGGGCTAATAAGCTAATCAGTTTCAGTCATTATGGTATGACAACGACATTCGTTATGGCGTGTAATAAGTTGCAGCGCCAGGACCTACAGGGAAGCCTAAAACAAATACCCATAGGAAGAAGAACAGCGTCCAACCGATAAAGAACACGATTGAGTAAGGCAGCATGGTGGCAATCAAGGTACCGATACCTAGATTCTTCTTATAACGGCTTGCAACCGCCAGAATTAGACCGAAATAGCTCATCATTGGCGTTATCAAGTTAGTGACCGAATCACCTATTCGATACGCTGCCTGAATGGTTTCAGGGGCATAGCCTACTAGCATTAACATAGGTACAAATATCGGCGCAGTAACTGCCCATTGCGCCGAAGCACTACCGAGCATTAAGTTGATAAAACCACACAACATAATAAACAGTACAAATACTAATGGCCCAGTTAAACCAATACTGCTCAAGGCATCCGCGCCAGTTACCGCTAATACCGCGCCTAAATTGGTCCATTTAAAGAAAGCCACAAACTGCGAGGCAAAAAATACCAACACAATATACATACCCATGGTACTCATACTGTGAGACATGGCATTAATGATGTCGGTGTCTTTTTTCATGCTGCCGACCACTTTACCGTACACCAAGCCCGGGATAGCAAAGCCGATAAAGATAAACGCCACAATGCCTTTTAAAAATGGTGAGCCTGAAACTAAGCCGGTTTCAGGATTTCGTAGTGGGGCGCCTTCAGGAATAATGGTCAATGCCAATAAGCTTGATAAGACCAATACAGAGAAACCCGCCACCTTTAAGGCATGTTTTTCTTCTGTAGTGACAATATCCATTTTCTGTTCAGATAAGTCATCAGCCGCTTCAGATACATCGTATTTTCCTAGTTTGGGTTCAACGATTTTTTCGGTAACCAGTGCGCCTAATATAGTGATTAAAAAGGTCGACACAAACATGAAGTACCAGTTGACCTCTGGGCCAACAATATAATCTGGGTCAATCATTTGCGCCGCAGCTTCAGTGATACCTGATAGTAAAGGGTCGACCGTGCCTAATAGTAAGTTAGCGCTGTAGCCACCGGATACCCCAGCAAAAGCGGCTGCTAATCCGGCTAAAGGATGACGCCCAAGGGAGTGAAATATCATTGCCGCCATTGGGATCAGCACCACATAACCTAGCTCTGATGCGGTATTGGACACAATACCCGCAAACACAATCGTTAGTGTAACAAGGCGCTTTGAAGTGCCCATGACCAATAAACGCATAGCGGCAGATAATAACCCTGAGCGCTCAGCAATACCGACACCCAGTAAGGCCACTAATACAGTGCCCAATGGGGTGAAGCCGGTAAAGTTAGTCACTAAGTTGGATACGATCATCCGCAAACCTTCAGCATTCATCAAGCTGACCACATGGATTAAGCCATCCTCACTGCGACCTGAGCTGCCCATAGGGCGAGGGTCTGCAACTGTCATTTCGAAATAACCCGCAATACCACTAATGGCAATGACAGCTAAGCAGAACATGGCAAATAAGGTAATTGGGTGAGGTAATAAATTGCCTAATCTTTCGACAATGTTAAGAAAACGGACAAAGGCGCCACTGGAGGCGAGGTCCTGAGGTGAGCCCTTATTGGGCACAGCTTTAGATGGATCAAGGTTCATGAATATCCCTTAAATAGGCTTAATTATTAGAATTTGAGATTTTGCCAATCTACAGACTATATTACCTATTTTAAAATAAGCTTAAATTTAGGCTGAAAAAACTGATAAATATCAGTTAACATCAAATATTCATTGAGTCTAACTCAATAACAACTCATTATCGTAAAAAAAGTCTAATAAAACCGATCTTTGTTGTAAGTGGGTATAAAAAACACCCAGTTTTATTTTTGTTTAAGTTGCTGTTTTATTTTTATAAAAAAATAGTTTTCATCATATTGTTCTATTAATTTTACTATTTTGAACTCTAGTGGCAAAGCCGATGCTTAAGTTACTATTTTTGATAGTTTGAACTGGGTTTTTAATCTGCTTTTCGCGTGAGTTGTAAAAAATCGTGCAAAAAACAACACCACTCCAAGGTGTTTATTTAGTAACCATGATGTTGATTCTTCGCTATGATGAGGCAAGCTCGTTAATGCTTAATATAAACGTGATAATAATAATGATAAAAAAACCTTTATACTGCGATAGTCTACATTTCAGCCGCTTCAGCTTTACGACCCGTTGTTGGATGAGTTTACTCATGTGGCTAATTACCTCTGGTACGGTGGCGCATGCACAAGATAGGGTTCAGGCCCTTGAAGTGAATCAAGCACAGCTGCTCTCTCAAGCTAAAACTAAACTAACCATGACTGCGCCAGTTAAACCGCAAATAATTGCCAAAGCACAAACGCAGATTGAGCAAAGCAAACCGAATCAGAAACTTACTCCCACAGCAGCGTCGTTAGGATTAACTGAAAAATCGCCGCAAGCGGATAAAATTACTGCGTCGCAAAGTGAGCGCATAAAACCTCAAAAGCAGCTTGCAACCAGCACTAACGTGCAGCCTAAAGTGATTAAAGTGGCGACTATGCCGACGCCCCTAGCCCAAGCGCCCAAGCGTCAACAAGTCTTGCATGCGCCTATTGTGGTATTACCTTTAGCAAGTGACACGGGTGATGCTGAGTCTGGCTCTCAAGTTAAACCCCGCTCTCAAGTTAAACCAAAGAAACAACAGGTATTACACCCCCCGGTCGTGGCGCTTAAGCAGCCAGCAAAACCTGCTATGGTGTTAAAGCCCAAAGTGATTGTTGAACAAACTGCGATAAAATCTGCGGCTGTTGTAGAGCGTTATCAGCCTCCTGCAAAGAAGAAGTATTTTTCGCGCCAGCCGTCAGCGGATAATGCAGCACCAACAATGGTTTCAAGCGCATTAACCGCAAAAAGTACCTTGACCGCAGGTAGTCAGACTAAAAAACCAAAACGTAAAATCTATCAGTATCAACGTAATGGCGTGACCACTTTTTCAAATGTCGTGCCCACCACTGAGGACTTTGACGTTTTATTGTATGACTGCTTTGCCTGCCAAGTAGACTCGCAGCTTGATTGGCAGCGTATTCCCATATTTGTCTCTAAGCATAAACAGTTAGTCGAGGATGCTGCCAAACAATTTCAGTTAGATCCTGCGTTAATTCGGGCGGTGATCCATGCGGAATCAGCATTTAATGCCAAAGCGCACTCAAAGGTGGGGGCAATTGGATTAATGCAATTAATGCCTGCCACAGCCAAAGAGTTGGGCGTGACCGATGCTTATAACGTGCGGCAGAATATTCTGGGTGGTAGCCAATATTTAGCGTACTTACTTGAACGATTTGATAATGATATTGATCTTGCCTGCGCCGCCTATAATGCTGGCCCAACAACCGTGACTAAGTACCAAGGAATCCCGCCATACCCAGAAACTCAAGCCTATGTTGAGCGGGTAAAAATCTTGCTAAAACGCTATCAAGCAGCATTAGCGAGCTAATAATCTAAAGATTTAAGAGGATGATATGAACAGGGATACACACACAATAACCATAAAAAAGTGCTATCAAGTTATTGGCGTACTATCGCTATTAAGCGTTAATATTGTTGGGTTTAATGCGATTGCAGCCCAGCAAAGTCATCTCGCGCCATCAGAAGAAGATCTGCGTTTATATGATATTGCCACAGCGCCGCAGGCTAAGCGTTTACGCACAGATGTAGAAACGCTGGTGAGCTTTGGCACTCGTCATACCTTATCTGAAACACAATCTGATACCCAAGGTATTGGCGCAGCAAGGCGCTGGATTAAAGCTGAATTTGAACGGATATCTGCTGATTGTGGTGGCTGTTTAGAAGTTGTCATGGTGGGCGAAACGGTTAGTGGTAAACGCATTCCTGAACCCACTGAAGTGGTAAATGTATTTGCGATTCAGCGAGGCACAACAGATCCTAACCGCGTGGTAATGATGAGTGGTGATATTGACTCTCGGGTAACCGACCCGATGGATTTTACCTCGGTATCTCCGGGGGCCAATGATAATGCCTCTGGGGTTGCTGGCGCTTTAGAGGCCGCGCGAGTGCTGTCGAAATATCAATTCAATGGCACAATTGTTTATGCGGCGCTTTCAGGTGAAGAGCAAGGTTTATATGGCGGTGATGTGCTGATTAATTATGCTAAAAAGCATGACTGGCAAATCCAAGCGGTGTTGAACAATGACATGATTGGTAATATTGCTGGCATTAACGGGGTTATCAACAATTCTACTGTAAGAGTATTTTCTGAAGGGGTCAGAATTGCAGAAACCACAGAAGAAGCTAAACAGCGCTATTTTAGCGGCGGCGAAAATGATTCCGCTTCACGTAATCTTGCACGAAAAATTAAATCCTTAGTTGATCAATACATGACTAACCTTGATGTGATGTTGGTATATCGTCTCGATCGCTTTGGCCGTGGCGGCCATCATTTACCGTTTAATAAAGCAGGTATGCCTACCGTTAGAGTGATGGAAGCTAATGAGCATTATGATCGTCAGCATCAAGATATTCGCACTGAAAATGGTATTGAATATGGTGATGTGCTTGCTGGGGTGGATTTTGACTTTAATGCCAAACTCACCGCACTTAATGCCATTAGTTTGGCTTCAATGGCGTGGGCACCAGAGCCGCCAAAAGGGGTGAACATCGAAGGTATTATGCAACCCGATACCAAACTGCAATGGCAGCCACAACCGAATAAGAATATATTAGGTTATCGGGTCTATTGGCGCTCAACCACAGAATCTGAATGGAGTCATAGTCGTTTTGTTGGTAACGTGAATGAATTTATTATGAAAAACATGGTCATAGATAATTATGTCTACGGTGTTGCCAGTGTCGGCGACAACGGTAATACCAGTCCAGTGGTATTCCCTGGAGCGGCGGGCGCGTTCAATTAATAGATTTTTTTGATGTAAAAAAGGATTAGGATGAAGAAAAGGATTTTACTGGCAAGTTTATTGCTGCCAATGATGTTGAACACGGCTTGCTCATCATCAAGTGCCACCAATGCAGGCTGTGATTTTGTTCGCGGCACGGCAGAAAGTAATTCAGATAGACGTGAACGTGACTCGAGCCCGGGAGCAACTAGCAGTGATTCACATGATGGTGATATTTTAGTTGGTATTTTTACCGCCCTAATTGGGCTGGTTGTAAGACCTTTCAGCGACGATGGCGATGAGTGCATATAGTTTATATTGCATCAGTATTGGTATTACAAAAAAGCCCATGTAATTTTCATTACATGGGCTTTTTAGTGGCATTTCTTTACTAAAATTATCGCTAAAGATACCTGCTAAAAGCACCGAGAGAAATAAATTATTCAGGCACTTCTAACTTAACCACGGTTTTACCACCGCTTTGGCCAAGACAGCGCTCTAGGTAATCTAAGGTTTCTTTCGCGGTAGTATCTAGCTTCCATGGTGGGTTAATCACCCATAAGCCTGCAGCCGTCATACCAAATACATTGTTGTCAGGGGTAATTGACTGCTCAATGCGCAGCTGATTTTTAATACCGCTATCTGCCAGTATTTTCAACATGGACTCAGTTTGAGCTCTATCAACCACCGGATACCACAGCATATAAACACCAGTAGCAAAGCGTTTGTGTGCTTTGATAATGGCATGGGCAACATCTTGATAATCGGTTTTCATTTCATAACTTGGGTCAATCAAGGCAACCGCGCGGCGCTCAAGTGGTGGCACTGCACCAATTAAGCCTTTCAAGCCATCACCTTTAACGACACGAACATGTCTGTCATCAGCAAACTGCTCATCAAGTGAAGCAAAATCAGTACCGTGTAACTCATGTAAAACCATGCGATCTTTTTCACGCATGTTCATATCAACAAAAGCAGGTGAACCCGGGTAAAAAGACAGTTCTTCCTCACCTTGGTTGAAGTGTTTTACATCGTCAATATACAGCTGCAATGACTCTGGTAAATCATCTTTACCCCAAAGCTTGGCTACGCCATCTAAGTATTCACCGGTTTTCTTTGAAAACTCATCAGTTAGTGAGTAACCGCCTGCACCCGCATGACTATCAATATAGGCCATAGGCTTATCTTTTTTGTGCATCAATTTAAGTACTTGCAGCAACATAGTGTGCTTAAGTACATCGGCATAATTGCCAGCATGAAAACCGTGGCGGTAACTTAACATGAGAGTGTCCGAAAATTAATAAGCAGTCTAAGCTGCAAGATAGCTACATTATAGGGGCTAAGTCTAAGCAGGTATAGGTATTCACTCTGGCGGGCTTTTGGCATAATAGCCTTGAGTCTACTAAATATCTGGAAATACTTTTGCAAATACCGATTTTTTTTAATCAGCAATATCCGTCACTGGTTGATATCAGTGAGCGTTGGGGTTTTGAGTGGAGCAAAGAGGCGCAGTTTGAATTGCGTTTTGAGCACAACACCTTAAGCCTGCACAAACGTGATGAACCTAAATTAGATGGTATAAGTGTCGATTTTGTTTCAGGTGCTGTTGCTCACCGTCGTAAATTTGGTGGCGGCCGCGGCCAATCAATCGCCAAAGCGGTAGGCCTTAAACAAGGGGTGACACCAACAGTTGTAGATGGCACCGCAGGTTTAGGCCGCGATGCTTTTGTGTTGGCTAGCCTAGGTTGCAAAGTGATTATGGTTGAGCGCCATCCTGTAGTAGCAGCGTTACTTGAAGATGGACTGCGCCGTGCTTATGAAGACGCTGAAATTGGTGAGTGGATGCGTGAGCGCATGAGTTTATTTCATGGATCGAGCCTTAGTGCCTTAGCTGATGCGGCTAAAACGACCGCGACAGAAATTGATGTGGTTTATTTAGACCCCATGTATCCCCACCGCGAAAAGTCAGCCTTGGTAAAAAAAGAAATGCGCGTATTCCAAACATTAGTGGGCGCAGACCTTGATGCCGATGGCCTATTGGCGCCAGCAATGGCATTAGCCACTAAGCGAGTGGCAGTAAAACGCCCTGATTACGCTGAAGATCTTGATGGAGTAAAACCGAGTATGGTTATTGCGACTAAGAAAAACCGCTTTGATGTGTATGTGAAAGCGGCAATGAAGTAGGGCTTCACATTTTTTAGCTATAGTTTGATTTTTTAGTTAGTAGTCGATACCAACACAGCTATTTTATCAAATCCCATACTTAGATTAAGTATGGGGTTTACGATTGAAATTATCGCTTCTCATATAGTTGCTGAGCCATTTTTCTTTCATTATAACCTCTGATAATGGTGCCATTAATATCCAGTAATGGAATGCTATCCCCACCTAGATTTTCATAACGACGCCGACCTTCAGCTGACTTTTCAATATCAAATTCAGTATAGGCAATATTATTTTTATCAAAGAATACTCGCGCTTTTTCACAATATCCACACCAGTCAGTGGCATATAACACCACCTCGTTAGTTTGGTCGTACTTCTTAGGAAATAATGGCCAATTTTGATAGATGGCGAATAGAACGCATAAAATAAAAATTTTCTTCACATTATCTTCCTTGATAACTAAAAATGCATCTCACTCTCATACTTTACATAGCATGGTCATCGATTTTAAGTTGTAAAAGCCGATAACTCTTCGAGAGTAATATTTAAAATAGAGGTTAAAAAATAAGCTGAGGATATTAGCATTAATTTTACAGACTTTAAAATTTGCTTTTATACAGTGTGTTACTCATTAACTGAATAGATGATATATGGCATGCTTTTGCTGTACGCGGGGTTTTGTCGCACTTGAATATTAAAAATATCTCAATATAGGCAGTTAAAAACGCTATAATGTGCACAGCAGTTCAAAACCCGCTTCATTCCCTTTAAATACTATCCTTTATTAGAGTCTCACATGATTGAAAAGCAACAGAATAACCCACTTCACGGCCTGACTTTAGACATCATGATGACTGAGCTGGTTGATTTTTATGATTGGAAAGTACTTTATGCGGCACTGAGGTTGGAGTGCTTTAACCTTAATCCAAGTATGGAAGCGAGTATCAAGTTTCTTAAAAAAACCGAATGGGCTAGAGAGCGAGTTGAGTCTTTCTATCTTTATCGTTTTAAGCAAATGCCAAAAGGTACTGCTGAACAGTTTGAACTAAAGCCAAGAGCTCGCGGGTTTGCTGATGGTATCGTGCCACGTAAGCCACAAGAGTTAACGGTTGAGTTGTTAGATGAACAGCGCGCTAAAGCGACTGAGAATTACGAAGCGATGAAGGCTAAAAATCAGCGTCCTCGTTATGGTAGCGATAAGCCAAGACAACAAGATGCTTATGCGCAAAATCGTAGCTCAGATAAGTCGGGCGCCAAAAGACCTGCGCCATCACAAGACCCAACTAACCCTTGGGGTAAGTAACTCTCTGAGTTAATGGGTTTGAGATAAAACCCATCATTGATAATAAATGTCGCTATTACTGCAACGATAGCGGCATTTTTTATTGCTCAAACTCTGTTAAAATGCACTCGGCAAGTCAATTGGCTGCATACAAGGTGTTTATTAACTCCCCATTCCCATCATTAATTAGAGTTGTTATGAAACGGATTTTATTCCTAGTATTTATGGCGTTTTCTAACGCAAGCGTCGCAGTAGAACCTTTATTTGAAACCCCAGAAGATATGCAGCCGACATGGGTTGATGATATTTTGTCAGTCTTTGGCGCCGATGGTGAGTTTGATGACACTAAAGCTATCGATATGAGCTATTTACCCACCGCTTATTACACCCCCGAGAAAAAGTTTGGCTTAGGTTTGTTAATGGTGGGGTTATATAAAACTGATGGCGCAGCGGCAGAGGAGCAGCCGTCATCGTTAGTACTGAACTCATTTGTATCGATGAATAATTCTTACGGCGTTGAAGTGGAAAACATGACGTTTTTCAATCAAGGAAAGCAACGTTTATTGCTGCAATTAGAATTGCATAACGAAGCGGCGGTTTATTATGGCCAAGGTATCGAGCAAGGTAATATCGATGCAAATCACCATGAGTTTGAAGAGCAGCTTTATAGTTTTAAGCCACGGTGGATGACCGAAGTTGCCAGCAACTATTTTATTGGTGTTGGCGCAGATTTTATCTATGCCAGTGCTGAAAACTTAGCCTTAGTTGAGCCTGAAATGGCCGTAGATGCGACTGAAACATTGCCGAATAATTTTAGTTCAGGCGTGGTCGTCACCAGTATTTACGACTCGCGGGATTACCGTTTAAATGCCACTAAAGGTTGGTTGTTTCAAGTGGATGCCGGCCTGTATCAAAACGATCAATCATCGTCATTTTCAACTTACAATGTCGAGTTAGCCAATTACATTGATTTAAGCTCTATGTCTGCGCCAGGATTAATCGCTTGGCAACTGCAAGGGCACTTTACTGATGGCGATGTACCTTGGAATTTACTGCCAGATCTAGGTGGCTCTAACGCCATGCGCGGTTATATCAAAGGGCGTTACCGTGACGAGCAAATGATGATGGGCCAAGTTGAGTATCGATTACCGATTTTTCAGCGTTATGGCATGGTTTTTTGGGGCGCGGTGGGCAGCGTTGCGCCTAAAGTGAGCCAATTATCTGATGAGTTAATGACATCCTATGGCACCGGTTTTCGCTTCAATATAAAAGACAATATTAATCTGCGTTTTGATGTCGGTGTGGGTGAAAATGAAACTAACTTCTATCTTAATGTGAATGAAGTTTTTTAATTTACTGTTTGACGTATCAATAACAGGCGAGCATGAATAACACAATTTCTGAATTGCATATAAGCACCACAAGATGGCGAACTTTGGCTAACTCATTGGCCATGTCATTGGCGCTGTCATCTAAGTCAGTGGCTATGTCATTGGTGATGCTCGCCATACTGTATGCGGCAGCTGCTAGTGATGCATTGGCCAATGAAGCCATCGTCAAAGATGCCCTTGCTAGTGAATCTCTTGCTAATGAAACAGACCAGCAATGCAGCCGTAATGCTCATTACAGCATTTATCTTAATGGGATACACACTGGCGAAATGACCAGAACTGAGCATTGGCAAGGCAAATCAGCGGTAGTAACGTCAAACAGTGAAGCCAGTATTTTAGGCATTGGCACCCAATATCAGCAGCGGGCAGAACTGTCTTGGTCTGATGCAACTAATGAATGGTTAACGGATGAGTTTCATCAACAAGTGTCAGGATTTCGCTCACGGGATATGCAAGTCACTTTTGATGACGCAGGGCGACAGTCGCGGGTCGATATTGATGGCGATGTGGATACCTATGTGTCAAAAGAACTCCCTTTGCGTGATGTGGATACCTTGGCGATTCAAATTCGGGAGCATTTATTACAAGGTCGGCAGCAATTCGCCTTAGTAAGGCAAGCCTCTGATGGCATCGAGCCCTACCAGTTTTATGTGCAGCAAAAGCAAACGGTTACACTTGCACCTTGGGGGGAGTTAACCTTGATCCCCGTGGAGCAAACTGGCGATGAAGATGTCACCTACTATTTTGCGGCAGATATGGATTATCAACTGATTAAAGCGCGCTATCACGGCATTATCCTCAAAGGGTTAATTGAACTCGACAGCTACTCTTCATCGTGCGAACCAAGCTCTGTTAAATAACGCCAATTTACAGCATTAAAATCGTTATTTTTGACTATTTTTATGGCAAAAAATAATTTGTGATGGCTGTTATCGGCCTCACAAAACGATTCTCGCAAACTCAGATAATTCATCTCAAGCATTAGCCAATGCTAAGTAAACCCAGACTCTATTCATCGTTAACTCTTGCTGTTATGCCTAGTGCATTTTTTAAGGGCTTATCGGGTTTAAGTTACTTGTGTATCAGTTCTGTTAGTCTATTTGTATCAATTTGTAGGTGGTTGTGAGTTTTGTTGCGAAGCCATTCCATATTACGCCTAAGTCGATATACTACAAAAGTGCTATTTAGCTAACGAAAAATGGATTGTTTGTAGATGAGAAGATTTATCCCATGGCTGTGCAGTATGCTTTTTTTAGCAAGCTTGAGTGCTGTTGCCAATGATGCTTTCCTCAAATTAGAACAATCAATTAAAGGGCTTTCTGCTGCAGAATCGATTGCGTTATTAGACCAATTTGATCTTACAGGCAGCAACTTTGATGCTGAATCTCAAGCAAAGTATTATTTTGTTTATGGCCAGCAGTACGAAAAAACTCGCCAGTTGGAATTAGCTATAGCCAGTTATGATAAGGGTATCGCGCTGGTTAGCTCTTTGGCGGTGACTGATATCTTAATTGATAGCTACTTAGAGCGCTCCTTTGCTAAATATCTCCAAACTAACGATCCTGCGGTTTACTGTGAAGATAGAACACTCGCGCTCCATTATGCTCGTCAGCATAACAACTCAGAATTACTCGCTAAGACATTAACTCAAAATGCTTTTTGTTATACAGAGCCTACTACGGTTCAACAGGGCATTGATTTATTAAGCGAAGCGCTGACAGTCGTTGATAAAAGTAGTGCGCTAAACTTAAACCGTAAAGCTTTGATTTATAATGCGACAGGTAATCTTTATCGGCGTGTGGGATTACATCAACAAGGGTATGAAAACTTTGAAAAAGCCTACCTGACTTGGCAGCGTATTAATGACAAAGAAGACATGTTCAATATGCAACACAATATGCTTAGCGAGGCATTAAAGCTAGGGGATTGGGATAAAGCTCAGAAAAGCCTGACGGTGCAGTTCACTTTGGCCAATGAAGCTAAAGATTACAAAGATTTATTATTTTTCGCGCATCTAAATAGCGGCCGCGTGGCGCTAAGAATGAATGATTTTCCCCTTGCTATTGAGCATTTAGAAAAAGCGGTTGCATTACACCACACTTCCAAAGAAAGTTATTTTAAAACCAGCAATTACTTATATCTGGCGTTAGCTTATTTAAGAATTGGTGATGCAGTAAAAGCGGCTGAAATGGCGCGCGCATTCAAACAAGATAAACACTTTAGTCAAAACCAGCAAAGCATGATTTTACAGGCCGATGCCATAATTGCGATGGATGAGGCTAAGCCCATTGAGGCCGTTAATACGCTGCTTGATGTCATTGATTTAGAAAGGGAGGCGCACCAAAGCGTCATTAGCAACCAAGTTATCATTTCTGCGCTTGGTCATAATGACCAATTGGTCAATTTTGAAAATCAATTACTGGCGAATAGGCTTGCTATTAATGAATTAAACTTGGTAGCAGTTGAAGATAAAGAGCGTATTTATCAGCTTAATCTGATGCTACTTTTTGTTTCTGCTGTGGTGTTATTAACCTTGATTATTTTCCTATTGCTCTCGCGGCGATCGTTAAAATTTCGTGCAGAAATTGACTTTCTTACCGGGCTTTATAATCGTGGCCAAACCTTTACCCAAGGTCAGAGCCTCGTTGAAAAAGCGGCAAAAAAACAGCAACCTTTGGCAGTGATCCTGTTTGATATTGATAACTTCAAAACCATTAATGACACTTATGGGCATCATGTGGGCGATCTTGCGCTAAAATCGCTGTCAAAAAGAGCAAAAGCCTTATTAAAAAACAGTGACTTGATAGGTAGGATCGGCGGTGAAGAGTTTTTGATAGTGTTACCCAATACTAATATGGATCAAGCCTTTGCGATATCAGAGCGTTTGCGTCACGGCATAGCATCTCGAGCGTTTCACTTTGACGATATTAGTCTTGATTTAACGGTGAGCATGGGAGTGGTAAATAATATTGATAGCACTAAGTCATTATTTGATTTAGCAAAAATAGCAGATGAAGCACTGTACCGAGCTAAATATGCAGGTAAAAATAAAGTGCACCTTGCTGCTGAGTGCGCATAACCCTTACCAAAAACAGCTTGGCTAATGCAGTCCTATTAGCAAGTGTAATTAGCTAACCTTTAACGCTCTCTTTGCACCGTAATGGTGCAAAGTTTGTTTCAAAATCCTGCATTTATGATCCATTTCTGTGTTTTTTTTAATGTGTTCTTTCCCTTCGGATAAATTATTTAATCAATAAATTCAGTGTCTAATGTTTGGTTTCTAACCATTTTAGTGCAAAGCGCCAAAAGCTGGCATGTAACCTGAAACATTTTTAGGCAGTTGAATAATTGTTTAGGTAATGGAAGGGAATAAATATGACCACAAGACCGCTAATATTTACAGACATGGACGGTACTTTACTTGATCACTTTGATTACAGTTTCTCCAGCGCAATAGCGGTAATTGAAGGATTAAATGAAAAGCAAATTCCTATTATCCCTAATACCAGTAAAACGTTTGCCGAAATGGAAAAGTTTCAGCAAACCATTGGTTTTAACTCACCGTTTATTTCAGAAAATGGCGCAGTGATCTACATTCCCATTGGTTACTTTGACACTCAGCCTCAAGACACCTTTACCCAAGGGTATTATTGGGTAAAAGAATTTTGTGAGCCAAGAAGCCATTGGTTAACCTTACTGGAAACCGAGGCCAAAGCATTTACAGAAGATTACCTTGGTTTTTCATCTCTGACAGCCGAAGAGCTTTGTGAGCTAACGGATTTAACCCCAGAAAAAGCCACACTGGCCTTGGTAAGGCATTACTCTGAGCCGTTATTGTGGACCGGTGATGACACTCGAAAGCAAGCCTTTATGGCCCATATGAATAGCCTAGGCGTGAATATGCTCCAAGGCGGGCGTTTCTTACATGTTGGCGGCCATACAGATAAAGGCCGCGCCATGGACTGGTTAGCCCAGCAATATGCCAATGCTTATCAAACCAGCGTGCAAACCATTGCCCTCGGTGACAGTGGTAACGACAGCGCCATGCTAGAGGCGGCTGATATTGCCATTCAAATTAAATCTCCCACTCATACTTTTCCAAAAATCGATACCACATCAACACCGATTCAAAGTAGCCAATACGGCCCTAAAGGCTGGGCAGAATGCCTAGAAGCTTTGTTTTTAAACCCAAATTCTTCAACATCATTGAAGCTTGAGGAGGCATAACATGGCTGATTTTTACCAAAATGGCATAGTGACTACCCTACATAATCTGACCCAGCGTACCCATGAAGAGATGGAGCAGGACTTACTTAAATTTGCTAAAACGCGGCCGTTAGGGCTGATTTTACCTTCGCTGTATTCAGAGCTAGAGGGTGAAGCCTTACCTGCAATTATTAGTAAATTAAAAGACGTGCCTTACTTAAATGAAATTGTGATTGGGCTTGATAGGGCCGATAAAGAGCAATATAAACAGGCGCTGGGTTTTTTTAATCAGCTGCCACAACACCATAGAGTACTTTGGAATGACGGCCCCAGACTGCAAGCCCTTGATGCTAAATTAAGTGAGTTGGGCCTTGCGCCGAAAGAGCTCGGTAAAGGCCGTAACGTTTGGTACTGCATGGGTTATATTTTGGCGTCCGGCAAAACGGAATCAGTGGCACTGCATGATTGCGATATTGTCACCTATGAAAAATCCCTGCTGGCAAGATTGTTATATCCGGTGGCCAATCCACAGTTTAATTACGAGTTCAGTAAAGGTTTTTATGCCCGCATGTCCAACGGCAAAATTAATGGCCGCGTGTCTCGACTATTGGTCACGCCATTGATTAAAGCCTTACAAAGAGTGGTGGGTCATAATGATTATTTAGAATATATGGACAGCTTTCGTTATCCATTAGCCGGTGAGTTTTCATTTAGACGTGATGTGTTAAACGATTTACGTATTCCCAGTGATTGGGGCTTAGAGATTGGGGTGCTGAGTGAGATGCATCGTAACTATGCTCATAACCGTATTTGTCAGGTGGACATTGCGGATAATTACGATCACAAACATCAGGATTTATCCCTAGATAATGCGGAAGCGGGCTTATCAAAAATGTCGATTGATATCACCAAGGCGTTTTATCGTAAATTGGCTACCCAAGGGGAAACCTTTAGTACCGAAGCCTTTAGAACCCTAAAAGCGACCTATTATCGTATCGCCCTCGATTATGTGGAAACTTACCATAATGATGCGCTTATGAATGGGCTCACCACCGATATCCATACTGAAGAAAAAGCCGTAGAAATGTTTGCCCAAAATATTGTGACCGCTGGGCAGCGTTTTCTTGATAACCCAATGGAAACCCCTTTTATGCCAACATGGAGCCGGGTGATCAGCGCTATGCCTGATGTGCTTGAGCAGCTCAAAGAAGCGGTAGAGGCTGATAATGCAGAGTTTATGTAATTATGAGTGAGATTTTAGGATACCCGCGAGCAGGGCAAGCTCGCAGGTTTGAAGAGGTCAAAATGGCAGACATTAATGCACTTAAGCAAAAGCTAATTCAGCAGTTAGGTTGTATTTATCAAGATATCACACTAGATGTGTCAGTGGATGATCTTGCTGAGCAATTGATTAACACCATGAATATTAGTGTCGATTGTGATGAGCCACATCCCTATGCCAATCATTGGTCGCAGCACGATGTCATCATGATCACCTATGGTGATAGCATTATTCAAGAGGGGCAAAAGCCGTTATCCATTCTTGCAGAATTTATGGATAACTACCTTGAGTGCATCAATGGGGTGCATATCTTGCCATTCTTTCCTTATAGTTCGGATGATGGCTTTGCTGTAATTGATTACTCAAGTGTCAATGATGCCTTAGGTGATTGGTCGGATATTGAGTTAATTGCCAACAAACGCAGATTAATGTCTGATTTAGTGATTAATCACTGCTCTAGCCGTAGCGCGTGGTTTCAAAACTTCATTAAAGGTGAGGGCCTAGGTCATGATTACTTTTTTACCGCTAAGCCTGAGGATGATTTATCTGCGGTAGTGCGGCCACGGACATCTGATTTACTAAGGCCCACAGATACCGCTAAAGGTCTGCAGCATGTGTGGTGCACCTTTAGTCATGACCAAGTGGATTTTGACTTTAGAAACCCGCAAGTGCTGCTGGAGTTTGTGAAGATCATCAGACAATACCTTGATGCAGGCGTGAATATTTTCCGTTTAGATGCAGTGGCGTTTTTATGGAAAATCGTCGGCACTAAATCGATTAATCTAGTGCAAACTCATGAAGTGATTAGATTACTACGCACCCTTATTGAGCATGCGCAACATAATGCGGTGGTGATCACCGAAACCAACATACCCAATACCCAAAACCTAACCTATTTTGGTAATGCTAACGAAGCCCATTGTATTTATAACTTTTCATTGCCGCCGTTATTGATTAATACCTTGATCACTGGCAGTTGTTTATACCTTAAACGTTGGCAGATGAGTATGCCGCCCGCGCAGGACGGCACCACTTACTTTAACTTTATTGCCTCCCACGATGGTGTAGGGCTAAGACCTGCTGAAGGCTTATTAGATGAGGATGAAATTAACACCCTAGTGGAAACCATGGTGTCATTTGGCGGCAAAATATCTAGCCGCACCTCTGAAGAGGGGGAGCAAAAGCCCTATGAAATGAACATTGCTTTAATTGACGCCTTACAAGGCACAGTGAAAGGTAAAGATGAGTTTGGTTTAGCTCGCTTTAGCTGCGCCCACGCGATTATGCTGGGGCTTGAGGGCATACCAGGTATTTATATTCATAGCTTGTTAGGCACTGGCAATGATTATGAAAAGCTAGCCAATACCTCCCATAACCGGGCTATTAACCGTCATCGCTGGGACTATGAAGAGCTAAGTCGATTACTAGCCGATGATAATAATCAGCACAGTAAAGTGCTGGCATCATTAACTAAGCTAATTAGTATTCGTACACGGCAGCGAGCATTTAACCCTAATGCGACCCAGTTTACGTTGCATTTAGGTTTACAGTTATTTGGTTTCTGGCGTCAAAGCCGTGATAGACGACAAAGTATTTTTTGTATCAGTAATATTACCGATCAAGTGATGGAGCTGCCGTTGGCTGAACTGAATTTAATTGGCACTGAAACCTGGTTTGATCTCATTGATGGTGAGGTGATTGCAGACATTAACGCAGTGATGTTACTTGAGCCCTATCAAACGGTGTGGATCAGTAACGTGGCTTAGTGTAAAAACCGCTTAAAAGATAAATTGCTTAAAATCAGCAACCTAAAGCAAAGGGCTAACCTTGCTTTAGGGTCACTTTTTATATCGTTATTTTTTAGCTAAAGTGCTGTTATTTCGCTCAAGTGCTGTTATTTCGCTCAAGTGCTGTTATTTCGCTAAAGTATACTGCTTTAAAATACCTTCCAAGCTATTCGAAGAGTCATTTAAATTGGTGGCGAGACTGACCGAGCGCTGGGCACTATCCTTGATGGTTTCTGCTTGGCCTCGAATATCCCTTAGCTGGCCAGCAATATCTCGCGCTGCCGCACTTTGCTCCTCTGATGAGGTTGCTATTTGGCTACTCATATCAAACACATGGCTAATAGAGCCAACCATTTGATCCACATCGTTACCGACAGACTCAATGGCATTACGGCCTTTATCTGCCTGCGCCACAATATCGGTGGTGATGTGCGAAAGAGTATTAGTGTCTTGCTGCAGTCCCTCAATCATGGTTTGAATTTCAACCGTGGCTTGCTGGGTGCGACTGGCTAAGGTGCGCACTTCATCAGCAACCACGGCAAAGCCTCGACCTTGCTCACCGGCGCGAGCCGCTTCAATAGCAGCATTTAGGGCTAACAGGTTGGTTTGTTCTGAAATGCTGTTAATGGTGGTGACCACAGCGCCGATATTAGCGGCGGCGGTAGATAACTCAGCCACTGAGCTTGAGGCTTCTGAAATTCTGCCTGTTAAGGTGCTAATACGGGTAACGGCTTCAGTAATTTGCACCTGGCTGTTATTAGCTTGGGCTGAGTTGAGCTGAGTCTGCTCAGAGGTATTCGAGGCATTGTGGGATACTTCCTCAATGGCTGCGGTCATTTGCGCCATAGCAACTGATACCGTATCTAAAAAATCATGTTGGTACTGGGTTAACTGCTCACTTTGTTGCGCCTGTTGATTAAACTCAACCGCAGCACCAGCTAGTGTTTCAGCATTAACTGCAATGGCTGACACCATTTCACTCATATTATCGGCGCTGCGATCAATTTCACGGGCAATAACACTGAAATCATCGCTACCAAAAAAATTCAGTCGCTGGCTTAAATCACCGTCTGCAAGGCGCTTAATGGCAATATACATATCCCACAGGCCGCCACCAAGGGAGGTCGAGATCCAATAGCAAACCAGATATAAGGGCAATAAGCTCAATAAGGCTATCATCATTATGTTTTTAGTAGCTGATTTTGCTGCCATTTCAATTTGGGTGACATTAATAGTGGTTACAAGTGCTTGATTGCCAACCGCAGCACTGACGGTAATGTTATCGCCGCTACGTTTGGCGGCGCTCATATAACCCACAGACGCATTTATTTGTCGGGCAAAGTCAGCAAGTGCATCGTCTGATAAGTTTTGAGCCTTGGCACTGTTCGCGTAAGCATCAATGGTTGTTTGGGCAAATTGCTGTGATGACTGGCTTATTTGGCTATTGCTATTAAGGTAATTTGTCAGTGCTATAGCTGCGGTAAAAAAGGTGACTAGGGTACAAATAACCCAAAATTTACCATTTAGGCTCAGCTTAATTAGTACGGCATCGACTTTGCGAAAACTAATTTGTTTCATTTGAAATCCTCGGCGTAAGCCTTAGTCTTGGTATGTAACTGATATAAAAGGAATAGCTTTAAAATAAATTGACGCTAATCCCAGTGTTAAATGATTGGCGTTATTTGCCTTATTGTTAAAAGACCGCCGCATACAAACATATCGGCAATTGGCGGTAAAAGTTTAATAATAATCTTGCTTATATCCGAGGCAAAACAGAGGGCAAAATTGGCGAGACAATTAGCTTTAAAGATAAATTAAGCGCTTATATTTAGGGCGTTTATTTTATTATGTTGGGTTAAATTTGCTAGTTTGACTTATTGTCAGTGGCGCTGCTTATATTTTAAACAGAGTTTATTAGCTACTTTGTCGCAAGCTGTCATTAGGCCGCAAAAATAATTATAAATACAGGTACAGGTGAAAGTACAAATAGTGAAGGATAACTATTCTAAGCCAGGTATGGATATCGATGACATCCTGTCAGACCTTCATTGCTGTTTTCATGCACTTTTTTTAATTTTTTAAATACCATTAAACTCATACACCAATCATGTAGCCAGCTTCACAGTGCTCATTGAATGTGTATAAAGGAATTATCCATGAGCCAAAACACGGAATTAGTCATCAATGAAATTACCCAAGATGCGAAAAATATGGCGCGACTATGTTGGGTTGGCACCTTGTTTTTCGGCTTCATTCCGGCGCTGGTATTGTTGTTTGTGAAACAAGATGATGACTATATCCAAGCACAATCAAAAGAGGCGTTGAATTGGTTTCTCACTGGTGTCGTTGGTTATAGCATTGGGTTTATGCTTTTCTTTAGCTTAATGGGAGTCATGCTTACTTTAGTATTGGCTATCAGTCATTTGGTCTTTTGTACCATAGGCGCTTTAGCCACCTCCAAAGGCGACAGTTTCCGCGTGCCCTTAGCCTGCGATTAATTAAGTAAACTGAAGTCAAATCCCATGGTGACAGTTTTAGGGGCTGAAAAATGTATATAGCAGCCACTAGGGCCTTTATCGCGTGTCAGTAATGGGCTTTTTCAGTAATTTACGTTGCAGCGTTCTTCTGTGCATCCCCAATAGCCTTGCCGTGGCAGAAATGTTGCCATTATTGGCGGTCAGAACCTGTTGAATATGCTCCCACTCTAGTAGCTTGGGCGAAATCGGCTGCTCAGACAATAACGGCTCATTTTGCTCATTGGGGCTAACATTGAGGGCGTTTAATAAGGTTTGGGTATCAACGGGTTTGGCTAAGTAATTGTCGGCACCTAATCTGATGGCTTCAACTGCAGTGGCAATACTGGCGTAGCCCGTTAGTAATACGATTAATGCGTTAGGCAGGTATTGGCGCAGCGGGGTGATTAACGCTAAACCATTCTTATCGGCCAATTTCATGTCTAATAAAATATGACTCGGTGCATGCTGGCGGGCTTTTAATAAGCTTTGCTCCGCACTGTTACATTGCACGCAGTTAAACCCATGACGGCTTAAGCGGCTGGCGAGCACGGCGGCTAAGGCGCTATCATCTTCAATAATGAGTAAGTTATTCATACCTAATAAGCCTATTTTTCTATGGGTAAGGTTACAGTGGCAATCGTGCCTTGCTCTGGGTTGGGTTGTAGGGTTAGTTTGCCGCCTAAGCGCTCAAAACTGGCATGGCTTAATAACACTGCAATCCCTAAGCCTTTGGGGCTTTCAATCATTTTATGGCCAAGTTTTTCCAGCAAACTTTCAGACATACCTTCACCAAAATCGTAAATGCCAATGCTTAGCCCAACTTGTTTATCTAAGGTGATTTTTATCGCTACTTTTTGGGTTTGAATATTTTCCTGACTGGCTCTGGCGGCATTTTCAATTAATGCCAATAATGCCGGTAATAGACTCATATCGGTGAGAATTTCTACTCGGTCAGCGTTGTCAGCCAGGGTTAAAGACAGCTGAATTTCAGGCATGAGTAAATTAACTTGCTCTTGCAGGCTACTGGTTAAATTATTCACGGTTTGCGAGTGCATTTTTTCCGATCGAATAGACTCGGTGGCCTGCCTTAAATCTGTTAGGCTTTTCTCGCAGCGATTCAGCGCCTTATTCATTTCAAGCTGTAAGTGACCCGCTTGATTATCTTCGCCAAGCTCTTCTAATAATAGCCTTAAAGTAGCCAGTGGCGTAGCCAATTGGTGAGCCATTTGTGCTGATACTGTGCCCAGCGCCAATAGCTTTTCTTGGCGCATTTGCGCTTCGCGCAAGTAATGTAATTGGGCGTTTTTTTGGCGAATTTTTTTAGCAATAAACGCCACCGTGGTGGTGAGTACTAATGCTGAAATAACAAAGTTAAACCACATGCCTAAGTAGTGGGAACTCATGTCCATACCATGGTGCATGCTGTGATCGGGTTGAGTAAAAATCATCGCACTGTAGGCGGCGGTAGAAATAAGCGCCAAACACCAAGGGGCCCATTGTGGCAACATGACAGCAGCGATGGCGATAGGCAATAAAAGCAATGAAATAAAGGCATTAGCTGAGCCACCAGTACAATACAGCCATATAATCCAAAATAGGGTATCTAGCAATAAGGTGGCAAACAATAATGGGTTTTGGTTAATGGCGTAACGAACGCGAAAGCCAATAGCGACATAGACAGCTTCAACAGCAAGAATAAAGTTGAGTTCCATTGGTGGGGCGGTTAAGCCAAATAACTGAGTCGCAAATAAGATCAAGCCTATTTTTAATAGCCAATAAATGAGCCGTAATGCGGATAGTTGTGCTGTTGGCGTGCCCATTAAAGCCGCTGATTTTGCGACGTTATTATTGTGGATTTTATTATTATTGATTTGATTATTGGTCACGTTGTTATTGTTTACCTTTTTTATTTTTAGTGGGGTAAATAACTTGGTATAAGTGATGATACATTAATTGAATTATGCAGACTTTAACATCACATCTTGTTTATTTTGTGCGGAGGAGCAAAGCAAGCGTTTTAGGCGGTATTCCCTTTTGCATCAATGAAATATATTTATCTTTTACGCCAGCTTTTTATAGTAAAAAGCCAAACTATGATGCTGTTATCCAATGCCCAGTAGTATTAAATGCCCAGTATCAATTACCCAGTATCGATGACCTAGGCTGAAATTATTAACTCATAAAGCGATAATATGGTTTATATCGTTCTGTTTTAAAAGGTTAATTTGACTTGCTAATATCAATCGTGGTTATATTTTAAACCTTGAGTGCCACTGTGATGCTTTAATCAAGCTGTTATTGGGCATTAAGTATCAATATAGATAGTAAAGGACAACTATTTTAAGCCCTGATATGGATATCAATCATATTCTTTCAGATCTGCTGGATAGTGTTTATTACTTTTTCTATTTGCTACGAACTAAATACTAAATACCGCTAAAGTCTTGCACCCAGTTTTAGTGGGTTCATTGGGTGTCTATAAAGGAATGAATAATGAGCGAAAATACCGACGTAGTGATAAATGAAATTTCACAAGATAGTAAAAATATGGCGCTGTTGTGCTGGATTGGTACCATCTTTTTTGGGTTTATCCCCTCGTTGGTGTTGTATCTAGTCAAAGAAGATGATGCATACCTTAGAGAGCAGTCTAAAGAGGCGCTGAACTGGTCAATTACTGCCACCATTGGTTATTTCATTTCGTTCATTCTTACTTTCATTTTAATTGGGGTGTTATTTACCTTGGTATTGGGCGTTTGTCATTTGGTCTTTTGCATTATGGGCGCGATTGCCACATCAAAAGGTGATAACTTTCGCGTGCCATATACTTTGCGATTAATTAAGTAAATCTGCTGTCAGTTATTGAGCCATTAATGGCTCAATAACGTCTATTAACAACGAAAGGATATTGTTGTGGAAAGTAATGTTTTTGACCGTCGCAATACAGACGACACCCTGATCAGTCCCACTTTTTATAATCTTGTTATTGGCTTAACACTCTGCTGGGGCTTTGGCGTTAATTGGTGGATGGTGACAAATATTTCACCGCAAGCAATTGCAGATATTAATTCGTGGGTGTTTTTTATCGGGTATTTTGCGTCATGCTTTTTGGGTGTTTATCTATTTTCCTCATCTGATAAACCCATTGTTAGTTTTGCTGGCTACAACTTTGTGGTGGTGCCATTTGGCTTCATTATTAATTTAGTGGTGAGCCAATATGATGCCGCATTAGTATCAGAAGCCATTCGGATTACAGGGCTAGTGACTATCGGCATGATGTGTCTAGGAACGTTATTTCCGGCGTTTTTTAGCAAAATCGCTGGTGCGCTAACTATTGCTTTATTGTTAGTGATTGTCGTTGAGCTGATTGAAATATACGTGTTTGGTATTCATCACGGCATATTAGATTGGATTGTGGTGCTGATTTTTTGTGGCTACATAGGCTATGACTGGGGCCGTGCCAATCAAATTCCGAAAACAGTAGATAATGCTATTGATAGTGCTGCAGCCCTGTATATGGATATCATTAACTTGTTCCTTAGAATTTTGCGTATTCTGGGTCGTAAGTAAAATCGAGTAAGGCGACACCAACAGAGCCATAAGGCGCTGTTGGTGTCAGTCAGATCATCCAAGGAGAAGCCTGTTGCAACTCGTAAAGCCAAGTGGCTACTACCAGCAAAGCTATATTGATTATATTACCGAGCAAGGGGATGAAGAGCGCTACCCGTTTCCGCTTGATTTTGACCACAGTGATTTTGGCGCAATGCTCGAAAAAATCAGTGACTTTGCCCGCGGGCAGAATTTACCTGCAGGTTATGTGGCCAGTGAAACTTATTGGTTAGTGGAAGGTGATGAGCTCTTAGGTGTCGCCAATTTACGCTTAACTCTCAATGATAATATTCGTTATTGTGGCGGCCATATTGGACTCGGTATTCGACCGCGTTTTCGAGGTAAAGGCTTAGGGGTTGAATTGCTGGCGCAAACTATCGCATTGGCAAAGGGTAAAGGCATCAATGAGCTGCATATTCATTGTTATAAGCACAATCTTGCCTCGGCAAAAATGATCATCGCCAATGGTGGGGTGCTTGATTCTGAAATTGAATTAGATACTCAAAGCAATGAGAAAAATCAGCAAGATAACGCTGTGGCAATAATACAGCGCTATCGAGTATCTTGAATTAGAGTTAACTCGCGAGCTGGCTGACGGCTTGAGTGAGTTTTTCGGCAAGTTCTGGGTTCGTTAATGTACCTGTTTCTACATCAAAATTTTGATAAAAGCTGGGTACCGACAAAGTGCCTTTTACATCAGCGGCAAAGTAGGGCGCAGATGTGGTTGCGGCGGTTAATACCGTGTTAGCACCGCCAGGGCCTGGTGAGGTGGCTAATAATAGCGTTGGTTTATTTTGAAACAGTTTTTGATCAATACGTGATGTCCAGTCAAACAGGTTTTTGTAGGCTGCAGTGTAAGAGCCATTATGCTCTGCAAAAGAAATGACTAAAGCATCTGCCTGGGTGATTTTATCAAAAAAGGCTTGTGCCAATGCAGGCTTGCCTAACTCTTTTTCTCTATCTTCGCTAAATAATGCTATTTCATAATCGTTAATATCTAACAATTCTACTTCCGCGCCATCGACTAAGTTAGCGGCTAAGTTAGCGGCATAATTTGCCAAGGTTTTGTTGATTGAATGACGACTACTGCTTGCTGCAAATGCTAATATTTTCATGTTATTGCCTTATTTAAATCGCTGATATTGTAAACACCTAAAACCAAAGCGGTGGATGACTAAAGTGTGTTTGCTATTAACTTATGCAGCTACTGTACGGCTTTTTTGCGGATTGATTAAGTTAGTTGTTGGATATTTATTGTTTCCATATAACTCGCAATAGTGGTTTTTTAAGCTATTTTAATCTTTATTGGAATGAATAACGCCGTTATAGTGGCTCAAATGCAGTAACAATGGCCGAGCGTGATGGATCAAGATACAAAGCTATTTGATGGTGTGGTGATTTTTACCCAAGTGATCGAGCTTGGGAGCTTTTCGTTAGCGGCAGAAAAAACCGGCCATTCCACTTCTTATGTCAGTAAAACTGTCACAAAATTAGAGCAGCGGCTTAATACTCGATTATTGCATCGCAGCACGCGTTCGCTGAGTTTAACCGCAGAGGGCAAGCTGTTTTATCAGCAATGTCAGCAAATGGTCGCCGATGCCCAAGCGGCAATCAATATGATCGATAGCAGCTTAATGACCCCCAACGGCACTCTAAAGATTAGCTGCCCAGTGACCTTTGGATTGCAATATTTACAACCCATTTTGTCTTTGTATATGCGCATGTATCCCGAGGTAAAGCTAGACATTGATTTTAGCGATCGCCATGTGGACTTAGTGCAAGAGGGCTATGATTTAGCGATTCGAGACACTGGGCAATTAACTGATTCGAGTTTAATCTGTAAACGTATTGGTCAATTTCATGCGCATGTTGTGGCAACACCGCAATACCTTGCAACACACGGAACCCCGCAAGTACCCAGCGAGTTAACTGAGCACCAATGTATTTGCTATAGCAATTTAAAGCAGCCAGATCGCTGGCTGTTTGAACATGTTGATGGTCGCTCAGAAACGGTAACTGTGGCGCAAGTGATTGGTTGTAATAATGCCGATATGGAACTGGCGATGGTGCTCGATCATCACGGTATTTGCCGCTTACCCTCATTTTACTTAACAGCAGCGCTTGAAAAGCAACAGCTCAGCATACTGTTTGAAGATTACATTCAACCTCAAATCGACATATATGCGGTTTATCCAAGCCGTAAGCATTTATCCCCAAAAGTTCGCCGCTTTATCGACTTGCTGGTGGAGCATATGCCTGTTTACTAAATATAATACTGGCTAGCTTGTGTAACTGTTGTGGACTACTTAGTTTGAAGTTTTTCATCGGCACAGCATTCATCTTGTAAAAAGCTGATTACAGCTTGCAGTTTGTCAAATTCGGCGACACAAAATAGGGTGCGTCCTTCACGGCGCTGGGTGATTAGCCCTGCAGAGGCTAAACTCGAAATGTGATGCGAGAGCGTCGAACCCGGAATGGCTAAGCTTTGTTGAAGTCCACCGACAGCAATACCTTGATACCCTGCGCGTACGACTTTATTGAAAATGGTTAATCTTGTTGGATGGCCTAATTCTTTCAATGCTTTAGCTATAATTTCGATATCCATGTCCAATCCTGTTTAAAATTATATTTCGATATTACTAGAAATATCTTGATCTCGCCAGTGCCATAATCTATATTTCGACTATTCTAGAAATACGGATTTATAAGCCATGAAAGATTTACTATTAATTAATTCAGATATGCTTAAACAAACTTTGCATATGTTTTTATTTTTGGCGGTAGAGCTGACCTTGCTGTTTCTGGCTATCAGTTACTTTGTTGGGGTGCTACAGCAATTTATTCCGCCAGCAAAAATTCAGCAAATATTGAGTGGTAAAAACGGTAAAGGTTATATCATTGCCGCTTTTTTAGGGGCGATTACCCCTTTCTGTTCTTGTTCTACCATTCCATTTTTAAAGGGCTTACTCAGAGCAAAAGCAGGCTTTGGCACCATGATGGTGTTCTTGTTTGCAAGCCCCTTACTCAATCCCATTATTATTGGTTTATTCGCAGTGACTTTTGGGCTGCAAGTGACCTTATTTTACTTTGTCATAGCAATGGGAGTGTCGGTTATTGCAGGTTACAGCCTTGAAAAATTAGGCTTTGAAAAATATGTCAAACCTGAAGCCTATCTAAAAGCTGAAGTGAAGGGTGGATGCGGTAGTTCGTGTAATGGTAAAGCGGCAAAACCTCTCAGTAAATGGGATAAAGTTTTCAGTAAAGCATTGTGGAACACCACTTGGTCTGACTTTAAAAAAGTATTGCCATATCTTATCGGTGGTATCGCTGTTGGCTCGTTAATATACGGATTTATGCCAACTGAATTTGTTGCCAATGTTGCCAGTGAAGATAATTGGTTTGCTATTCCAATAGCGGCAGTGGTTGGTATTCCACTTTATATCCGTGCTGAAGCCGTTATTCCATTAAGCGCCGCATTGGCAGCAAAGGGTATGGGTTTAGGTGCTGTTATGGCGCTAATTATCGGCAGCGCTGGGGCCAGTTTAACTGAGGTTATTTTACTTAAATCAATATTTAAAAATCAGATGATAGTCGCATTCTTAGTAGTGATTCTGTCCATGGCTATGTTGGCAGGTTTCACTTATCAATGGATTTTTTAGTGAATTGCCAAGCATCTAAGATAAGCGCTTAAGATAAGTGCTTAAGATAAGCATCGAGGCTAAGCTTTAGCCGTTAGCTAAAAATCAAAAAAGGAGGCACATAATGCCTCCTTTGTCTTTTACCTAGATTTAGCCTTTACCGAGCTTTGGCTTTTAGCTCGATTTAGCTATAAGCACCGCTAGAATATTGTAGTTCATAGCTGTGGCTATAAATTTCGATGATATTTCCGAATGGGTCTTCCATGTAAATCATGCGGTATGGTTTTTCACCCGGGAAGTAATAACGTGGTGCTTTCATACGTTTTTTACCGCCAGCAGCAACAATTTTTTCCGCTAATTCTTCAACGTTTGGATCTTGAACTGAAAAGTGGAAAATACCAGTTTTCCAATATTCAAAATTATCTTCAGGGTTTTGCTGATTTTTAAATTCAAACAGTTCAAGGCCAATGCGATCGCCCGTAGACATGTGAGCGATTCTGAAGCGTTCCCAGCCTGCGCCAAATACGTCGGTACACATAACCCCGATTGCACTGTCATCTTCTTTTACTTCGGTAGGTTCCATGATCACGTACCAGCCGAGGACTTCACTATAAAACTTAACCGCTTCCTCTAGATTAGGTACTGACACCCCGATATGAGAAAAAGTACGTGGGTAGGGATTATTGGTATTGAATTTATCATTACCCATAGCGCCAGCAAGCTTGGTTGGCTCAGTGCCTGTGGCTGCCATAACTGATGCGGCAGTAGTGGCGGCAACAGCGGCTGCAACGCCCACGCCCATTGTTTTTAGCATGTTTCTGCGGCCTAGGTTTAAGTCGTTATTTTTAGCATTGCTGCTGTCATCGTGGTTGCTCATGGTGTATTCCTCATTAACTGGTGTAAATTTGATGAGCGAATTGTATACAGACAAGGTTTTAATGAAAAATTATCAATAATTATATAAACAATAAAATTATGTAATGTTGGTTTGCTTTGAGTGACGTATTAACCCTATGGGTTAAATAAAGCTCATGAGCAGGTGCCTTCATGGGTAAGCTTGCGGCTGTTAACTGCTTTTAATGATAAAGCGCTTTCTATTTGTGGCTAATCTGGTAGATATAGTTTTTAGCTTACTGTTTGCTACATAGAAGCGCGAACGGCTTACTGTAGTGTTTTAGCCGTCATACTCATTTAAAGGCCGTGATCTATTATGAAATCTGTATTCGATTATTTACGCTTAATACTATTTGTCTCAGGGGTATTACTTGGCGTGCAAGTGCCTGCTTTTGTTGATCAGTATGGTCAGCGATTGCAAGCTCATACCCAAGAAGCAAAATTGAGTTTAGCCGAGTTTGAGCAAGATGCAGATCGATTTTTTGCTGGTGATATTCAACAGCTCATAGCCCATTATCAACATAACCCTGACCAAGTTTTTAGTGCAGGTGGCGACAGTATTCAAGCCATTTATCAACGTTATCAGTTGCTAAATGGGGCACTTATGCAGTTCAATCAAACGGCTTTTAGTGGTTTTGAACAGGTGGCATTTGAGCCAATGAAAGATATACGCCAAGAGGTATGGCACAACTTTAGCCATACCATCATGCTCGATACACGGGCGATAACCATAGGTTTAGTGCTCGGTTTTTTATTATCACTGATATGTGAACTTTGTTTGCTGGGTTGTGGCAAAGGCTGTCGACATGCATATCGAGCACTAAAACCGATATCGGTTAAAGTGAGCTCACAATAAGCTCAACGCTAACAACAGCTAAAGCCCATACAGTTACTCAGTGTTTGTAACGCCGCTTTAGCGCTATGCTGATGAGCACATTATTCAATAAATAAGGATTTACCATGATAGAACAAGGACAAGCTTTACCAGCAGGTACATTAAGCGAACTAACTGATGATGGCATGCTAAATCATGATGTAAGTGAATTTTTCGCCGGTAAAAAAGTCGTGCTGTTTGCTGTACCTGGCGCGTTTACACCCACCTGCTCAGAAGCGCATTTACCGGGTTTTGTGGTGCTTGCTGATCAACTTAAAGCTAAAGGGGTTGATGCCATTGCTTGTGTATCTGTCAATGATGCCTTTGTAATGAAAGCCTGGGGGGATGCGCAAAATGCCAGTGAACTCATGATGCTAGCAGATGGCGATGCAAGTTTTACCAAAGCATTAGGTTTAGATATGGATACCGCAGGCTTTGGCGGTATTCGCTCCCAGCGTTATGCGATGATTGTCGATAATGGTGTGGTAACCAGCTTAAATGTGGAAGCGCCAAAGTCTTTTGAAGTCAGTACTGCAGAAGCGATATTGAGCGCTCTGTAAAACTGCATGTAAGAATGCTTCTATCAGCTTGGCTGATTTGTATGCCTGAGTTGTAGCTATGAGTCGTCAATTAATGAAGCCAGCGCTGATGTCGCTGGTTTTTTTATTTGGCTTATACTGAATTGCTATTTTTCTAATCACTCAAGGATAAAAGAGTCGAAAAACATTGATCTAAATCAAATGCATGTTTAACATCTATCAAAACATGCATTATAAATACATATTAGAGGTTGTTTATGTTAGATCAACATACGATTGACGTTGTTAAAAGCACCATTCCCTTATTAGAGTCAGCTGGTCCTGCGCTGACGACGCATTTTTATCAACGTATGTTTGAACATAATCCCGAGTTAAAAGATGTATTTAACTTGACCCATCAGCATTCTGGCGGACAACCGCTTGCCTTATTCAGTGCGGTGGCCGCATACGCAAAAAATATCGATAATCTTGCCGTGCTAGGCTCAGCTGTTGAGCGTATTGCTCATAAACACACAGGTTTCTTAATCAAGCCAGAGCAGTACGCCATTGTTGGTGGACACCTTTTAGCGACACTTAAAGAACTCGGCGGTGATGCCGTGACTGAAGAAGTGCTGACCGCTTGGGGTAATGCATATGGCTTTTTAGCGGATATCTTTATCAACCGCGAAGCACAGCTTTACCTGCAAACAGCACAGGCTCAAGGTGGCTGGGAAGGCACACGCCGCTTTGTGGTTCAAGCGAAAACGCCCGAATCCTCGGTTATCACTTCATTCCTGTTAGCACCAGAAGACGGTCAGCCAGTCGTCGAATTCACTCCAGGGCAATACTTAAGTGTGTCGCTTGAGCATGAACAGCTTGAGTTTACTGAAATTCGTCAGTATTCATTATCAGATGCACCTAATGGCAGTACGTACCGCATTAGTGTTAAGCGTGAACAGGGCGGTAAAGTTTCTAACTTACTGCATGAGCATTACCAAGTCGGAGATATCATCGATGTGGTTGCACCTGCGGGTGATTTTGTGCTGAATACCGCTGCTGAAACGCCTGTAGTGTTGTTGTCGGCTGGTGTCGGCCTTACGCCAATGAAGAGCATGTTGAACCAGCTATTATCGCAATCACATACAGCGAATATCACTTGGGTTCATGCCTGTGAAGATGGCGCACAGCACAGCTTTAAACAAGCAATTCAAGCCAAACGAGATGTGAATACCAACTTAGAAAGCTACGTTTGGTATCGCAATCCTTTAGCGACAGATTTACCGGCGGAAGATTTTGATTTTGAAGGGACAGTTGAGCTCAACAAGATTGCTGAACATATTGTGCCAAACGCACAATACTACTTCTGCGGCCCTATCGGCTTTATGAAAGCCGTTAAGCAGCAATTATTAGCGCTTAATGTGCCAGAATCACAACTGCATTATGAAGTATTTGGCCCTCATGCTGATTTATAATGGCTGAGGCTTAACTAAAAAAGCGACTCTATGAGTCGCTTTTTTTTATGCTTATTTTTGGGTATTAATGACGGCTAATAGGCAGCCACACTTGGGCATGCAGCCCGCCTTCTGGGCGGTTTTTAAGGAGGATTTTACCGTGATGCCTATCGATAATACGTTTAACTATCGCTAACCCTAACCCTGAACCCACAGAGCCTCTAGCGCTATCGCCTTGGGTAAATGGCTGGAATAGTTCATCAATTTTAGTTTCATTAATACCAGGGCCATTATCTTCAACAATAAAGCTGACGTATTTGGCTTTATGGATTGAGCTAATTTTTATCCAGCCGCCACCGTAGCGAAAGCCGTTTTCAACAAGATTACTTAATACCCGTTTAATGGCCACACTTTGAAAGGACACCATAGGGCCTTCTTGCAATTGCAGCTCGATATCACCTTGTCGATGCATTTCTTGTTGGGCGATTTCGCGAATAAGGCGGTTGATATCATTGGGTTCCCGGGCGCTTTCTTGGTCATGGCGCACATAGGCAATAAACTGATTAATGATGTCGTCCATGTCTTCAATATCGGTGATGATGCCATCTTTTAGATATTGATCTTCTTCCACCATCATTTCAGATGCTAGGCGAATACGAGTCAGTGGTGTGCGTAAATCGTGGGAAATCCCCGCCATCAATAGCGCGCGATCTTGCTCCAACTGCTTCATGCTGTGAGACATTTGATTAAAGGCGTGAGTCACTTCAACGATTTCAGAAGAGCCGCTTAAGGGCAATGGCGCAGGAAATTCCCCTTTTGATACTGTAAAGGCCGCTCGCTGTAGGCGTTTAAGTGGTTTATTAAGACGCCGAGCAAATAACCAGCCTCCAGCGACACTTAAGGCGCCAATAACCAATAAATATAAGGTCAGTGGCGATAAATCATTTTCGTTTAGGCCAGTCAGCGGTACTTTAATCCACACCGAGGTGGCTTGAGGTGGACGGATCCACACTTCTAACTGAGTCCCTTGGGAAAAGCGCACTTCTGCTTCTCCGCCTAAATACTCAGACATTTGTGCAGATAAAAATCCATAGTAGGTCGCACTGTCTACCCCAGCTTCAATGGCGCCTTGTTGGTTATAGACTTTCATCTCATCGTCACGCACTTTGGCGTTTAGGGCATCGACAATGGTGAGGTGTTCACGGCTGATCTCTACGCCATCAATAAATAATAAGTTGATTTGCCGTGCGATCAGTTGATTGATTTGTTCGTAACTGGGTTTAATGAAATAAACCGTCACAGATAAATAAGACACCAACTGATTAATCAGTAGCAAGCTACCAATTAATAGTACGGTTTGACTGAATGAATTACGTGGCAGGAAACGCTGCCACCACTTCAGTTTTATGGCTTGAGCTTGGCTAATAAGGCTTAACCTCGAGCGGTGCCGTCAGGCACGAACACATAACCTAAACCCCAAACCGTTTGGATATAGCGGGGATTAGCAGCATCGACTTCAATTAAGCGGCGCAGACGGGATACTTGTACGTCAATTGAGCGCTCAAGTGCAGAGTAGTCACGGCCACGGGCAAGGTTCATTAGTTTGTCCCGCGATAGTGGCTCCCTAGGGTGTGAAACCAACACTTTTAATACCGCAAACTCGCCACTGGTTAAGGCAATGCTTTTATCTTCATGAAACATCTCACGAGTGGCGAGGTTAAGGGAAAACTCACCAAAGCTAATGACTTCTTCTTGTTGCGCTGGCGCACCTGGTACTTCAGCCGTTTGACGGCGCATAACGGCTTTAATACGTGCGAGCAATTCCCGCGGATTAAACGGCTTAGGTAAGTAATCATCAGCGCCAAGCTCTAGACCAATAATACGGTCAACTTCGTCGCCTTTGGCGGTCAGCATAATAATAGGAATGGGATTTTCTTGTTGGCGTAAGCGGCGACAAATCGATAATCCATCTTCACCGGGAAGCATTAAATCTAACACTAACAGGTGGAAGTTTTCTCGCTCTAATAAGCGGTCCATTTGCTCGGCATTTGCTGCACTGCGAACTTGGTAACCTTGCTCCAGCAGATAACGTTCCAATAATGATCTGAGTCGCATGTCATCATCGACAACGAGAATTTTAGATGTTTCTTGGCCCATGACATATCCTTTGGCTAAATTTCGGCACTAAATACAGTTATTAAGCTAAATATAGCGACTTTATAAGAGTGCAAACAAGCGCTGGATGAATTGTTTGCTAATTGTGAGGGGTAATATGATCAATAACAAGGATTAAGTCTATGAAAAAAAGTGATTTTAATGGCATTAAATTGATTAAGGGAAATTGTAACTAAATCAGTTTTTACGCAATAAGGTTGAACAGGAGTCAATCACGCCATCATCATTACTGTCCAATAAAAAAATAAGCTGGTTATCGTGCAGCTTAATATTAAACGCGGCAGCGGCGATATCATTTAAGCGGTTAAAGCCGATTTGTTGGTTATCATCGTATTCAGCTTGAAAGTAGACTTCGCCTGAGTCCATTTGGTGTTGATATTGACCCCACTCCATGCCGGTATTTTCATCATCATGATCCAAGTTGATTTGTAATTGCACATACAAGCCATTATTGAGCATCAATACCGCAAATAAATCATCGAACTCCTGATTGTACCAATAACCTTCAATACTTTGAGCCTGCAGCTGATGATATTCAATAATGACATCAATTGAGCTGTCGCTTTGGGAGTCCATATTGAGCTGTAAGCGCTCGGCACTGGCACTGGCATTGATATAGACATGGCTTTTACTACGGTCAGTGAGCAATGTTATCAAGCCTTCTGCAGGATTATTACTGAAGGTGGGGTTAAAACTAATGATCAGCGGTAAGTCAGCAAAGTTGCTGCTTTCAGATAAGGTATAACTGCCCCATTCGGCAAAGCTATTTTCAGGCTGGAGTAGGTCAAGCCCCAGTTGCAGGTAGGAGCCGTCTTCATTGATTTGTAATAGCTCAATGTAATCTGTTTGCTGATTGAGCCAGTTACCGACAATATTTTGCGGTACATAGCTCAGCGCCATTAGCTTAAAGCTAACAACAAGCAGTCCAACAGCCCAAAAGATTTTACTGTACATAAAAAATCCTTTTATTCATCTTATTCAAAGCTCGCTTCCATGCAGGTATTAGGGGGTGAATGGACTTTTGCTTGAAAGCTCAGCGATTTGGCTATAGACAGTACTATTATCAGCGCTTGAACCAAGATTAAAAACTAAGCGCTAAAGCACTATATATCGTTAAGGCCAGCTAAATAAATACAACTTTAAGTCTAGTTAAATATATCTATAGGGCAAATTTTAGTAGCTAAAACAGCCTTAAACTGCATGCTTTGCAGTGCAAAATTCTACTTTTGTTTGAGGCTTTGAGGTTTTCTATTAGCTAAACGGTGTAGGATATTTTATTGATATACCAATCTTGGGGGCCATTGGGGGTGGGAACAACGGCATCATCATCGACTTCTTTTTTCAATAATGCTCGTGCCATGGGTGAATCAATGGAGATATAGCCCTTGGCATCGCCGTAAATTTCATCGGGGCCGACAATACGAAATGCCAAGGTGTCGCCAGCATCATTCTCAATCTCGACCCAAGCGCCAAAGAACACTTTACCTTCTTGCTCAGGGGCATATTCAACCACTTTTAAGTTTTCGATACGCTTACGTAAAAACCGCACTCGGCCATCAATTTGTCGTAATAAACGTTTATTCTCTTTGTAGTCAGCGTTTTCGGAGCGGTCACCAAGGCTCGCCGCCCAAGTCACTTTTTTGGTGATTTCAGGACGATATTCACGCCATAAATAATTGAGCTCATTTTTGAGTTTAGTCATCCCTTCAGGGGTGATGAGGTTGGTTTTCACGTAGTTAGCCTTAATAACGAATTCAGTGATTATCGCGTTAATAACAGCGCGTCGATAGCGGCGTATTGAGAACATGGCCGACATCATAAACTCAATATACTGTGATTTGATGCTATCGCCAATCACATAAAGCCGTGCGAATAGAATGGACTTAATTGGTGATGATTTTTAGCGCACATTTTAACGTTAGCATTATCAACTCAGATGAGTTACTTAAGGTCATTTATAACGTTAGTCATATGGCCAATAAAGAAAACTAATATCGCTTACCCATGTTGCCCTTGGGTTTATTAGTCGAGGAGGTTATTGGCTGTCCACCTAAAAGCATATTGGGGGAGGTAATGTGTGCTGAAGGCAATGAAGAGATATTTACTTCAGTGCCGTATTTGCTTCTTAACTCATGGATCAAGCCGAAGTCTAATGCGCCTTTTGGACAGGCATCGACGCACAAAGGTAGGCTCTGTTGCTCGATTAGCTCGAAGCAACCGTCGCACTTGACCATCACTTTACGTGTTGGGTCGAGTTGGGGCGCTTCATAAGGGCAAGCACGGGCGCAAGAACCGCATCCAACACATGTCTCTTGAGCAACATGAACTAAGCCATCTTTGGCACGTTTATGCATCGCCCCTGTTGGGCAGGCCAATACGCATACTGGTTCGCTACAATGGTTGCAGGATACTGATAAATAATAGGTCGAGATATTGGGTTGTTTTGATAATGCCGTAGGAATGCGTTCATCGCCATATTTATAGACCCGTCGAGTGCTGACGGATTTTTCCACATCAAATTTTTTATTACACACGCGATGACATTTTCTACAGCCAACACATTTACGTGTATCAAAATAGAATCCATATTGGGTAATTTCTGCAGTCATAGGCTTGTTGATAATACCAGTTATAGCGCGGATAAAGAGTAATTAACGTGATGCTGTATTAGCTATGCTACATGGAAATGTGGTGATTTTTTGGGTTTTATTCTATGACCCTACTTAGGTCACATTAAATACGATTATTTATGCTAAAAAAGCTAGCCAAGTATCAATATACTTGGCTAGCTAATTGGCTTTATGACGTCTTAAACTTCAGAGAAGTTGACGATTTCACCATCACGACCGCCATTCACATTCGCTTTAATAATCAAGTTCGGCGATGTAATGCTTTCTGGTGGTAAAGGTGCAATGTGGCCATCACCATTACCATATTTAGCGCGGAGGTTGTCCATGGTGTCAAAGTCCATTGCACGTAACGGGCAAGAGTCAATACACATTGGATTTTTACCTTCAGCTAGACGCTCATAACAACCATCACACTTGGTCATTACTTTACGTTCTTGGTCTAGTTGTGGCGCATCATATGGACATGCTCTAGCGCAGCTATTACAGCCAATACATAAATCAGTTGCCACGTGCACTAAGCCATCTTCACGACGTTTGTGCATTGCCCCTGTTGGGCAAGCTTTTACACAAACAGGCTCAGAGCAGTGATTACAGCCAATTGAGGTGTAATAAGTGAATACGTTTTGCTCTAGGCTACCGTTTTGGTTTTCAACCCATTGTCCGCCGCCATATTCATATACACGGCGCCAGTTGATACCGACTGGTAAGTCTTTTCTATCTTTACAAGATACTTGGCACGCTTTGCAACCAGTACACTTAGCAGTGTCGAGATAAAAACCATATTGGATATTAGTGGTCATTGTTATTTACTCCATTAAGCTGTTGCAATTTGTACACGGTTGGTATGTTGTGGGTTACCTTTGGTCACCGGAGTTGGGTGGTATTTGGTTAAGGTATTAATACAACCGCCAACATCGATAATATGACCAGACTGACCTACACGGCCTGCTGGATCTGGTGTATACCAAGCGCCTTGACCAACCATTGCCACACCCGGTGCCACACGTGGTGTGACACGAACAGGTAATTCAATTGTGCCGCGGTCGTTCCATACTTGTGCTTTTACCCCTTGGGTAATACCTCTGGCATTGGCATCTTTTGGGTTCATCCATACTGCATCTTCAACCGCTTCACGTAACCAAGGTACGTTGTGGTAGCTTGAGTGAGTACGGCCTTTAGTATGGAAACCACATAGCTGTAATGGGTAATCTTTTGCTGCTTCTTCATCTTCGAAGCCATCCCATGTCACTACATATTTTGGTAGCGGAGTAATTTCATCGCCATCAAGTAAGGTCCAAGTAGCGGCTTTTTTAGCTAAAGACACTGAGTAGATTTCAATTTTGCCACTGATGGTAGGTCTTGGAGCTGCTGCAGGATTAGCTACATAGTCTTTTAAGGCAACAACAGTGTTAGCCATATACTTTCTGAATAAGCCCACTTCTTGCGCTTCGCCATAGGTAGCTGGCATATCAACATCAGTATTTGCAGCGCGGGTACCAGCGTAAATCTCTTCACACCAATCACGGCCTGTTTTACCTTCAGTATATTCGCCGCCTTTACCCATTTTGTCTGCAATACCAGCACAGATGTCATACATTGATTTTGCATCACCTAGCGGGTTAAGCGATGAACTCATCATGGTTGCATAAGCCATTTGACCTGATGCATAGCTGTCATCGGCAAGATCTTCTGACTCAAGCCAAGTGGTATCAGGCAGAATAATATCGGCGTATCGAGCTGAAGGCGTCATCCAGCAATCACAAACAACAATCAGCTCACATTTACTCTCATCAGCGAGGATTTCAGCGGTGCCGTTACTATCAGAGTGTTGGTTGATCAAGATGTTACTTGAAGTATTAATGATCACTTTGATGTTGCTGTTTAACTTGGCACTGTTGTTGTCTTCGATTTCATTTAAGGCGTTGCTAGCGTAACGAACGCCGTCAGTGGTGCCAGTAAATTCTTCACCACGGACAATGGCATCAGACCAAGAGAAACAAGGAATGGTAATATCAACTGGGTTGTTACCAGCTGGCAAACCACCACCAAGTGGGAACTGGTTGCTTGATGGCATGGCACCGGTGCTAACACCCGCTTGGCCGAGTTTACCCGTCATAATAGAAAGCATATAAACTGCGCGAGTATTTTGGTCACCGTTAGCATGACGGCTGACACCTGCGCCGGCAGAGATGTATGGAGCTTTAGCATTCATTAACTTGGTTGCAAGTTCACGAATGTTGTCAGCGGTAACACCACAAATCTTTTCAGCCCACTCAGGGGTGCGAGCGCCTTGTCCAAGGTATTTACCCATACCCATGATGTAGTCATGGTAGTTGTCTTCAGGGTTAATATATTGTGCGTGTTCACGCTTGTTTTGGTCTTGTTCAACTTCTAGTTCAGCTTTTAGTTGCTCAAGTGACGCTTTGCTATAACCAACACAATGGCTTTCTAAGAAAGCGGCAGAGTTATCGTTAACCCAGCCAGTATCAATCATGTGGTGAATAACGGCTTCAGCAAGCGCTGCATCAGTACCTGGACGAACAGCTAACCACTTGTGTTCATTACCACGCATTGAGTCGGTATAGCGCGGCTCAACCATATACACTTCGATACTATGCTTATTATTTTCAAGTGCTTTGATGAAGTCATAGCCTTCACCAGAACCTGATTGACGAATTTCGTTTGGATTAAAACCAAAACCAATGAATAAATCACTGTTTTCGATTTCAGCCAAACTTGAACCACCAATCGAGTCCCATTTGTCGCCATAAGTGGCCATTGCCGCCATGTAAACTTGCGACCATGAATAATCCCAATGATGGTTTAAGAATCCACCATTTAGGTTAAGTAATCGACCCCAAGTGGCAGCATTGTTTGCAAAACCGTAGTAGGCGCCAGTTCCATAGTTAAAGTAGATTGACTCGTTGCCATGTGTACTTGCTGTTTCTTGTAGTTTCGCTGCAATTTCTGCGTAAGCATCGTCCCATGAGATAGGTACAAACTTACCTTCGCCACGTTTGCCAATACGCTTCATTGGGGTTTTTAAACGATCTGGTGCATAGGTGCGTTGCTTTAAAGAGCGGCCGCGGGCACAGGCACGGATTTGGTGGTTAACCCCGTATTCGTCAGTGGTTTCATGATCAGCTTCAATTCGAGTAATTACCCCATCACGACTAAATACTTTAATTGGGCAGTTTGAACCACAGTTAACCAAACAGGCAGACCAATTCATTTGCTCATCGGCCACAGGTGGCGGAGTTGGGGTGACATTGGCATCATCTGAACTGGTTTTACAACCGGTTACCGTTGCTGCGCAGCTTAATGCGGCACTGGCTTTTAAAAAACTTCTACGTTCCATTGATATATCCTCTCGTAGCATTAACGATGCGGCTTAGCGCAATTGGTAGGTAAACGACAACATCACTTGGTGTGCGTTGTAGTTATGGTTGATATCACCCAGAGTAATCATCCCCGGAATATCATTGACCCCTACGTTGGCTGCATCGGTATCGAAATAGCGTTCATAGCGGTAAGTTAATTTCAGTGCCATTTGCTCGCTCAAGGCGTAATCGGCGTACATGCTGGCACTGTGGTTGTATGAGTAGTAATCCCCATACGGATTCATGGTTTCGGCGGTGACATCAGTGTCACTGATTGAGTTACTGAATAAGTAATCAATGCCTAAGGTGAGCTTGTCTTGCATCAGGCCGCCGTAGCTTGCGCCTGCGCCTAAGTTGATAAATTCATCTTCAATGTCAGCCATCCAATCTGCTGCGCCAAAGCGTTGGCTGCCTGCTTGGCTTGAGTTAATCCATTGCTGCCCAGCAAACACGTAACCATCAACATGCTGATTAAAGGCGATGTTAAGGTTAGCGTCATAACCGTAATCTTCAGATTCAGTCAGGCCGATTTGGGTATCGTCATACTCGTCTTGGGCATAACGGCTGCTGATGTCCAGACTCATCCAGTTGATAGGGGTGTAGTTCACCTTTAATTCAACGGCGTTGCGGGTGCGGTCAGCTAAATAGTACTTGCGCAGCAGGGCGTTATTTTCAGATGAGGTCAGCTCATTGGCTTCATAGTCAGAGCCACTGCGATTAGCGTGCTCGGCCTTAAGATTAAAATTAACCTTGTCTAAGGCGCGGACATTGAATTTTAGCCATAGGTTGTCGTCATTGGTTTGCTCGCGGTCACTGAAGGTGCGTTCCACTTCTTTGCGGTCGTAACCGGCTTGTAAGCGGTAGCCACTGGCGATGCGGTAACTGGCATTGACTTTATAGGTGTTACGTTCAATATCTTGCGGGGTATTTTGTCTAAAGGCGCCAGTTAAGCTATTGAAGTTGTATTGGGCAAATTCAGCGGTTGAGCTTTTATTATCACGCTTGCTGTAATCAACGCTGCCGCCTAAACGTAAACGGTTAGTGAGCATCGAGGTCAGCGCAAAACGACCATCAAGGGTGTCAATTTGACCATCCCAGTTTTGTAGCGGGTTACCCGTTACTTGAATGAGGTTGTCATCTTGTATCATCCGGCCTGTCACAATGCGGCCGTTCATCACGGTGCGATTGAGCTGGTACTGACCTGATAACGCCACCTGGTGGGCTTGGTTATCTGGCGCTGCTGAGTACACATCATTGGCATAAGGCAAGCTTAAGTGGTCGATATTGTTTTGATAATAACTGCCAAAGTAGCTCAACTCAGTGAGCCAGTTTTCACCAGATAAGTTCACTCCAGCATCTAACTGCTTAGTGCGAGAATCGGTGGGTAAGCCGAAGTTAATCGGGCTTGGTGATACCAGGCTGGCTGATTTATGGCCGGTTTTATCTTCTTGGCTGTATTTCACAAAGGCGCCATAGAAGTCTTGACCGTACTCCATGCCGAGGGCCACTTTTTCGCGGCGCTGAGCTAAGTCAAAGCTGTTGATGGCATCAGATGGGGTTAACATGCCATCGTTGTGCCACAGATTGCTTTCTACATCACCGGCTTTATAGGTTTTAATCGCATCATAATCGAGGCTAAATTCATACAAGCCCGCTTTACCGCCAGAGATATGAGCAAAGCCATTATCCATGCCTAGCTGATGGGCTTGAATGCGGGCTTGATAACCAGACTCGCTGTTAAAGCACACATCACCACTAACTGCCGCAATACCGCCATCTTTGGCGGTGCCTAAGGCATTGCCAGCGTGAATGTCACTGATGTCGTTATAGCCTGCAGCAACACTCACTTCACCGCTATAACCGACGACGTTAGTGCAGCGTTTGCATTCATATTTATGGGTATTAACCGCGGCGGTATTGGCGTTGCCAACCCCGAAGTTAGCTGCCATGCCTGAGGTGGATACCGCCAGCAGTGACAGGGTAATAAGATTCAATTTAAATGACATAATCTTGCTCTCCATTAGCGTTGCAGCAGACTGCCAGCTGGGTGATTAGAACCATGAATTTGGTTGTGACAGTTAAGGCAGCTTTTTCCACCACCAAAGGCATCCATCCCCGGCTCAGGTACAACGCGAGAGGCGTGCCCATCGGGTGCATGACATTGCTGACATAACTGCGGTGCGCGGCTATCAAGCATATTGTCGTTGACGCTGCCGTGGGGGTTATGACATGACACGCAGCTTTCAGTCACCGGGGCGTGTTCCCATAGGAATGGGCCGCGTTTTTCGGCGTGACAGCTATAACAAGTGTCATTAACGGTTGGTTTAACTAAGGCGTTTTCACTCATTGAACCGTGGGGAGCATGACAATCAATACAGGTCATTTGGTCCCATTTCATTGGGTGTGATGAGCGCTTGTTCATGTCGGCTTTTTCTTGGGTGTGACATGAAGTACAGGTGTCATTCACCGACAGCTTATCTAACGCGGGGTCAGTAGCGGCATGAATGGTGTGACAATCGCTACAGGCAATTTCTTCAAGATTATGGGTGCTGGTATGCCACGCCATTTGCTCAGGGTCGTTATGACAGCCTTGGCAAACGGTATTTTGGGTTGGGGCAGACAATTTGCTGTCTTTACCAAAAGCAATCATCGGCTCTTTACCGCCGCGATTATGCTGGCCTTGTGGGCCATGACAAGCTTCACACTGTAGGCCTGCCATAGGTGAGTCGCTGCTGGCAATGTTACCGTGCACGCCATCAAATATGTCCATGACGGTTTCATTTTTACGGTGACAGGTTAGGCAGTTGTCGGCGCCTTTAGGGGAGTAGTTGCCTTCAGCGAACTTCTCAACTAACTGTTGTTCTAATTGTGTTGAACTGAGGTCATCCCATGGGGTGGCATTAGCTGTTAAAACGCTGCCACCAAATAACAACAAGGTCAATAATCTGGAATAACATTTACTATGTTTCATCGTGGCACCTTAATAATTTTAACCAATCTACACATACCAGTAACTAAATATATTTTACTTTTTACCTGTGTATATTTCGCCTTTTATCGTTTTCTAAAAAAAACATTGTTTGAACTCGGTCACAAACAATTTAAATGTAAAGGCAAAAAATAATGGTTGTTTTATAGTATTCACAGGAGGTGTCTATGATTAAATTTTTAGTAAGACCAGCTTTAACAGCTAAAGCAATCTTAAATTATTGCCAAGATAATAATGTTATATTGCCAGAAGAGTTTGATGTAATAAGAAGTTTGTCTGATGATGATTTAATCAGTAGCAGTGCTCCCATTAAAATGTTGGAATGTATTGAGCAACAAACAAATAACGCAGAGTTTTTTAGCGAACTAATGAAAGTATGCACAGACACTTGGCTGCAAGCATTTTATCGAATGGCACCCCCGAGAAATGATGCCGATATGGCTTCTCAGCTGGTTGATTTTTATGAAAATATTCATGGGATGAGAATTAATCACAATTGGAGTTTAGTGGAAACGAATGAGACAGTTAGTTTAGTCTCTAGGTCTGCTTTACATGGGAAATTTAATGACTTATTACTTTATAGTTTTTTAATTAAAATGATGAGTCAGCCAAATATTTCTGCCACAGGAACGATAACAGCAGAGTTCAGTTTAAAGAGTGAAGAGTATTTAAAGTATTTAGATTTTCCTGTTGATACAAAATTCGGCACGAATGATACAAGTGTGGGTAAGTTTGTGTTTTCTGTTTCTAAGTTGTGTGATAGTAAAGTTTATAATCCGATGTTTCTAAGTAAAAGAATTACTGATTATGATTTGCTTATAGCGGCAAGTAATATGATCCCAATTAATAAGCTTAATATTTCTTCTTTGGCATTTATATTAGGTATTTCACCACGTTCATTAACAAAAGTGGTTGAAGAAATGGGAATATCACTTAAGACATTAATTAATAATGTTAAATATAAAAAAGCGCGCAGATTATTAGAAATGAATAATGGCAATATTAAGCTGACCGCGTGTGATTGTGGTTTTACCGATCAGGGCAGATTAACTAAAATCTTTAATCAAACTATGGGCATTTCCCCAAGTGAATTCTTGCTTACTAAATAATACCTTAGCTGCCGATGAGTGACTGGTGAATCCGTTAGTTATTCACCAGTGGAGCCGCATTTGCTACAGTCCTAATCACTTCAACTACTATCGTTTCAACTACTATCGCAGTTAACATTTACCCATATTATATTGCTGTTTACGCTGTTGCTTGCGCTCAGATTCTAAACGCGCCATGGCGGTTAACACTCGTTGGCTGTTGTCTTGTAGGTTTGAGTTGGCGTATTGCGCATCATCTCTAATGGTTTGTGCATAATGCACTGCCAACGACATAATTAACTGCTCGGGTTGTGTCAGCAGTTTATGCTCCAGCTCCTTAATAAACATCAATAAAAAGCACTGAAACAAGGTATCAAAAACCTGCTCCATATCCATGCTGTAATGTTCATTTTTAGGCTTGGGCGGTAATTCGATCATCGCGGCGATGAGGCTGCACACTGTCGAGCAAGGCGTTGCGCCGACAAATAACTCACCAATGGCCTTATCTTGGGCAAAGTACAATTGTAATTGCTGGGCAAAGTCTGCTTTGTTCCACTGCTGGGCGACGGATCGAATGACACTCATAAGCTTTTCCTACTAGCGAAATAAACGCATTGGCATTGGGATGATATTTAATGTGTTAGCGAGTACTGTGTCAAAATCGCCTGCTAGTAGGGCAATGCCTTTATAGAAATCGGTTTCAGCATGTTTTATAGCGAGTTCGTGACAACGACCCGACCATGGCAACATGTGTTGTTGCAATAACACCATAAGCGCTTCTTTAGCTGGCTTATTGTCTGGCTCATCAATTAATTGCTGCAGTAATTGATCAATGACCGCGTAGAACAAAGCGATATGGTCTACTGGTTGGTTAAATTTCAACTCGAAGCTAATGCCTAATTGCTTGTAAAAGTTCATTAGGCTAATGGTCGAGTCGTCATTGAGGATTTGTTGCTCGCCTAGGTAAGTTGAGCCCCAAGGCATAGCATTAGGCTCACCGGGACCAAAATAGAGCTGGCCGTAATCAAGCTTAATGTCGTTGATTTGTTCAGGGTGCCATTGTGAGAAGAATTGGCCTAATAATGACTTACCTTGCTTATTGGCCTCAGAGTCTTGTAGTGCAGGCCAAGTCAGGTTTAATTGATTGCTGACAAAATACTGGATTGAATCCTCGGTTGGATAGTCCAATAAAACGTTATGCAGTAAACGTGCAATAGCTTGTAGCTCTAAGTAAGCATCATGAGTAGTCGCGTCTGTCATTATTTCATTCCTGTTAAAAGGCGCCCCGAAGGGCGCCATTATTTAGTTATACTTCTGCAAAATTGAGAATGTCACCTTGTTGGCCGCCATTTCTATTCGCTTTTATTATTAAATTAGGTGAAGTAATACCTTCTGGTGGTAGGGGTGCGATATGGGCATCACCATTACCATATTTAGCTTTAATGTTTTCAACGGTATCAAAGTCCATTGCGCGCATTGGACAAGAGTCAACACACATAGGCTTACGGCCTTCTGCTAGTCGGTCGTAACAGCCATCACACTTGGTCATCACTTTACGTTCTTGGTCTAATTGCGGTGCATCATATGGACAAGCTCTGGCGCAGCTACTGCAGCCAATGCATAAGTCAGTTGCCACATGGACTAAGCCGTCTTCACGACGTTTATGCATCGCACCCGTAGGACACGCCTTAACACAAACAGGCTCACTGCAATGGTTACAGCCAATTGACACATAGTAGCTAAACACATTTTGCTCAAAAGAGCCTGTGCTTGGGTCTACATTCCAGCTGCCACCGCCGTATTCATAAACACGACGCCAATTAACGCCATTTAATGCAGGTACACCGCCTTCTGTTGGCTTATCGCCTTCGCGAATAATGCCACTTTGACGGTCTTTACAAGAAATATGGCAGGCTTTACAACCTGTACATTTAGTCGTATCAAGGTAGAAACTGTATTGAGTTGATTCGGTCATGGTAGCCTCCATTAAATAGCTTTACGAATTTGAACACGGTTTGTGTGCTGTGGGTTGCCTTTTGCAACTGGGCTTGGTGCATATTTAGTCAACGAGTTAATTGCGCCGCCAATATCGATCACTTTACCGGTCTGGCCTGCTCTGCCATTTGGATCAGGTAAGAACCAAGCGCCTTGACCTAAAGCCACAATGCCAGGAGCAACACGTGGAGTGATACGTACTACCACTTCAATTGAGCCGCGTTCGTTATACATTTCGATTTTGTCACCAGAAGCCACACCGTATTCTTGGGCATCAATGGCATTAATCCATACCGCATCTTCTACCGCTTCACGTAACCAAGGTACGTTGTGATAGCTTGAGTGAGTACGACCTTTAGTGTGATAACCCGCTAATTGCAGTGGGTAATCTTCTTTAGTGTCTTCATCTTCGTAACCGTCCCAAGTCACTGTGTACTGTGGTAGTGGTGTGATGATGTCGCCTTTGTACTTGTCTTGTTCCCAGTTCGCTGCGCGCCAAGCAAGTTCAGCTGAATAGATTTCAATTTTGCCTGATGGCGTTGATAGTGCTTCGCCGCCATTGACGAAGCTTTCTAGTGCCACGTGACGATTATGAGTGTTGTTACGGAATAAACCGATGTCCTGTGCTTCTTTGTACGTTGCTGGGAAGGCTGGTTTGATATCTGCGTTACCGGCATTTGCTTTCGTTTGCTGATAAAGCTCTTCTAACCAATCATCTTCAGTTTTGCCTTCGGTAAATTCGGCGCCAACACCCATAGCATCAGCAATCATTGCTGATACTTGGTACATTGACTTACAGTCCCAAATTGGCTCTACAGCTGCTTTCATTGCAGTAATATAGTCAAGCGAACCAGATGCATATGAGTCATTAACTAAGTCATTTGATTCTAACCAAGAGGTATCAGGAATGATGATGTCGGCAAATTTAGCACCAGGCGTCATCCAACAGTCACAAGAGACAATTAATTCAACGCCGCTTTCATCTTTTAAGATTTCAGCCGTACCATTAATGTCTGCGTGTTGGTTCAGTAGTGAACTGTCAGATGCAGAGATGATCACTTTGATGTTGTTTCCAAGTGGGGTATCTAAACCGTCAGTACCGGTAACACCATGAGTACGAGCCGTCATGGTTTCACCATTGTGAATCGCTTCAGACCAGCAGAAGAATGAAATCTGTTCTTTAACTGGGTTAGCGCCAGTTGGGATCCCTGCACGGTATGCGCTTGTCATGTTTGGTAGCTCACCGTTTGATGAGCCCTCAACACCTAACTTACCAGCTAATACGCTAAGCATATAAATGGCGCGGACTGATTGCTCACCATTTGCCTGACGGTTAACGCCAGCGCCTGCAACTATGTAGGGTTTTTGGGCTGCCATTAAATCGTCAGCAAGCTGTTTTATTTTAGCTGCTGGAATACCAGTAATAGATTGGGCCCATTCTGGAGTGCGCGGGGCGCGATCGCTGTAGATACCCTGCGCCATGATGTAATCATAGTAGTTATCTTCAGAGTTCATATGCTGGGCATATTCAATTTTAGTGGCATCGCCGCTGGTTTCAAACGCTAGCTTTTGAGCAAGAATCGACGCTGCATCATAACCAACAGTATGGTTATTAATGAAGTCGATACTATTGCGCTCAACCCAACCTGAGCTGATCATGATGTATGCCATTGCTTCAGCAAGCGCAGCATCTGTTCCTGGACGGATCGGCAACCAAGTGCTTTCTTTACCTAACATTGAGTCGGTATAACGCGGGTCAATTAAGGTTACTTTTAGGCCGTTGTTACGTTGCAGTGCGTTAAGGTAATCATAACCTTCACCAGAACCTGATTGACGAATTTCACTTGGGTTATAAGCAAAACCTAATAAGAAGTCACTTTGATCTAAGGTTACTGTAGAAGAACCAGCAGTGCTGCTAGTACCAAAGGTATGCTTAGCCGCTTCAATTTGCTGCGCCCAAGAGTAGTTACCGTAGTAGCTTAAGCAGCCGCCAACTAAGTTGAATAGACGGTTAAAGCAGGCGTTTGATGCAAAACCGTAATAAGCACCTGAACCGTAACTTCTAAAGATAGACTTGTTACCATGCTCAGCAATGGTTTTGTTTAGCTGGGTAGCAATAGTTGATGCTGCTTCTTCCCAAGTAATAGGTATAAATTTGCCTTCACCACGCTCGCCAATACGCTTCATTGGGGTTTTTAAGCGGTCAGTTGCATAGGTACGTTGACGTAATGAACGACCACGGGCACAGGCGCGGATTTGATGTAGGCCGTATTCATCTTCTACTTCATGATCCGCTTCAACGCGAGTAATGATGCCGTCTTGACTAAATACTTTTACTGGGCAGTTTGAACCACAGTTTACTAAGCATGCTGACCAAGTTAAGGTCTCATCAACAGGTACTTCTGGTGGTAGTGGCTCGGCATCTTTTGAGCTGGTGTTACAGCCGGTTACTGTTGCAGCGCAACCTAAAGCCGCACTCATTTTCAAGAAACTTCTGCGTTCCATTATTAAATCCTCTTACTAAAATTTTTTCAGCGCGTTGGTAACGACTACAGCAGATAGCTGAAATTCAGCATGATCTGATGGGCGTTATAATTGTGATTAAGCTCGCCTAGCGTCACCATTCCAGGGACTTCATTTGGCGATATTTGAGCATCATCGGTGTCGTAATAGCGTTCGTAGCGGTACGTCAGCTTTAAGGCCATGTCGTCACTTAAGGCGTAGTTGGCATATAAGCTGGCGCTATGGTTATAAGAATAATAATCACCGTATGGCGTGGTGCCATCACTGGTAACGTAGGTATCACTGCTTGAGTTACTGAATAGGTAATCAGCCCCTAAAGTCAGTTGATCCTGCATTAATCCGCCGTAGCTCACGCCGGCGCCCATATTGATAAATTTGTCTTCAATATCGGCGTACCAATCAGGGTCGCTATAATTTTGGCTGCCAGCTTGAGCTGAATTAATCCACTGTTGTCCGGCAAAACCATAAGCTGATAATTGCTTGCTAAGTTGTAGGTTTACATTGATGTCGTAACCGTAATCTTCTGATTCCGTTAAGCCGATAACAGTATCGTCATAGTCATCTATGGCGTAGCGTCCAGTGAAGTCGATGCTTAACCAATCAAGCGGGCTGTGATTAACGCGCAGCTCGATATCGTTACGGGTTCTATCAGCAAGATAGTACTTACGCATTAGGCTGTTATCTTCAGATGACGTTAGCTCATTGGTTAAATACTCAGAGCCGCCGCGATTGCTGTGGCTGGCTTTAACATTGATATTGACGTTATCAATGGCGCGAATACTGAACTTGGCCCATAGGTTGTCTTCGTTAGTTTGTTCGCGGTCGCTGTAAGTACGTTCAACATCTTTGCGATCGTAACCTGCTTGTAAGCGGTAACCACTGCTGATGCGGTAGCTGGCATTCACTTTATAGCTTGAGCGTTCGATATCAGTGGCAACGTTTTCTTTGAAGCTGCCACTTAAGCTATTAAAGTCGTATTGCTGGAATTCAAATACCGAGCTGTTGTTTTCACGGTTGCTGTAGTCATAACTGGCACCCAGACGTAAACGGTTGCTCAACATTGAGGTGATATTGAAGCTCGCATCAGTGGTGTCGATTTCACCATCCCAGTTTTGGATTGGATTACCAGCCACTTGAATGAGGTCATCATCTTGAATCATGCGGCCAACAATAAAGCGCCCTGACATCACAGTGCGATTTAATTGATATTGGCCCGACAGTGATACTTGATGGGCTTCATTGTCTGGGGTTGCAGCATACAAGTCGTATGAATACGGTAAGCTCAGATCGTTAACATTATTTTTGTACTGGCTACCAAAGTAGCTCAGCTCAGTTAACCAGTTGTCGCCAGTAAGCGCTGCGCCTGCGGTAAATGAATCAGTGGTCGAGTCGACAACTAAACCAATATTTACTGGGCTTGGGGTAACAATGCTACTGCTCTTGTAACCGCTTTTATCTTCGGTTTCATAACGCAGGTAGCCTTGATAAAAATCTTGCTTAACTTTGGCACCAAAGCCCATTTTTTCACGTTGCTGTGATAGCTCAAAGGTGTATGGCTCGTCACTTGGCACCATCATGCCATCGTCATAATAAAGCTGACTTTGAGCATCACCTGATTGATAGGTGGTCAATAATTGGTAATCGGCATCAACTGAGAACAATCCAGCTTTACCGACGCTGACATTCGCTGAGCTGTTTTCAAACCCCAGTTGGTTAGCTTGAATGCTCGCTTGATAGCCGCTATCGCCTTGGTAGTTCACATCACCGCTAACGGCAGTAACAAAGCCGTCTTGATCAGTACCAAAGGCATTAGCAGCATGAACATCATCACTGCTAATGTAACCCGCGGCAACACTGATACTGCCGTTATAGCCAGTGTTAGCTTCACAGCGCTGACATTGATATTTTTGCTGATCAACATTAGCGGTATTGGCTTTACCTACCGCAAAGTCAGCCGCCATAGCGGGGGCTGAGGCAATCACTAATGAGGCGGTAATAAAATTAAGTTTAAAATTCATTGTTGTTGTCCTCATTTAGCGTTGCAGCAAGCTGCCAGCAGGGTGGTTAGAACCATGAATTTGGCTGTGGCAATTTAAACAACTTTTGCCGCCGCCAAAGGCATCCATTCCTGGTTGTGGTACTACGCGGCTGGCATGGCCATCATCGGCATGGCATTGCTGACAAAGCTGCGGAGCACGGTTGTTGAGCATAGATTCGTTAACGCTGCCGTGTGGGTTATGACAAGTGACGCAGTTTTCAGTCACTGGAGCATGTTCCCATAACACTGGGCCGCGCATTTCTGCATGACAGCTATAACAAGTGTCATTAATAGAAGGTTTATTTAACGCGCTTTCAGTCATAGAACCATGGGGAGAATGACAGTCAACACAGGTCATTTGATCCCATTTTAGTGGATGAGATGAGCGCTTATTCATGTCAGCTTTTTCTTGGCTATGACAACTAGTGCAGGTATCGTTAACGGTTAGTTTGTCTAGGGCAGGATCTTTAGCTGCGTGGATGTTATGGCAATCAGCACAGGCAACTTCTTCAAGATTATGGGTGCTGTTATGCCATGCCATTTGTTTTGGATCGTTATGACAGCCCTGACAAACGGTATTTTGTGCTTGGGTTGATAACTTGCTGTCTTGGCCAAATTGGATCATTGGCTCTTTGCCGCCACGGTTATGGTTACCTTGAGGGCCATGACAAGCTTCGCACTGCAGCCCCGCCATTGGCGAGTCACTATTAGTTAAGTTGCCATGGGCGCCTTTGAAGATATCCATGACTTTGTCATTTTTGCGGTGACACATTAAGCAGTTGTCTGCCCCTTTAGGGGAATACTTACCAGCAGCGAACTTTTCAACTAATTGTTGCTCTAATTGGTCTGCTGGCATGTCATCCCATGGCGCAGAGATAGCACTAAATGAGCATAAACAGAGCGTTATGCTGATATAGGTTATGAATTTACGATACCAGTTCATCAAGTTACCTGACCTTATTAAATCAAACGTTAAAAAGTGTACTAATTAAGAGGGGGTATTCTAGGGATGTGTAGAAATCTAATCGATACAATTGAATTATCAAAAAACGACATATGTGATCCGTGTCAGTATCTTGAGTAGCAAAAACAAATAAAATAACCGCCCAATAAATGTGGATATTATTTAGATGTTTTCAGATGATAAAATATAAGTGCCGGCCAGCTGTTCACACCAAGATTGTGTGTGAATATTGCGAGTTAATTAATTTTCCATTACCTGATGAATATAACCACTTTAAATATCTTGCAGATACAGATTTGATTGGTTTTAATACCATTACTAACTTATTACGTTATATAGAAAATAATTGTGACAATAAGTATTTCTTTATTGATTTAATGCAATATTTTATTCAGCGGATCATCAAGTTTACAGATATCGACTTGTCAGCAGAGGTAAGTGATGCACAAAAGCTGCTGGCATTTACCCAATTTTATAATCAAGTATCAGATCTTAATTGGCGCAATATTGAAACGCAGCACAGTTTAGCTTTAGTGGCTAAACGCGCTCCTCAGGCCATTGCATCTAAGTATGACGACTTGTTTATTTATAGCTGTATTACACATATTTTACGTCATTCATTCAAAGATAAGTTAAATTTAATCATAGAGTTACCTTTTGATCGAGCATTCTATGGTGTTGATGTAGACTTGTTTGATAATGTGACCTTTAACTGTCAGTCGATGTCAGTGATAGTGGCAAAAGATGAACGAGATGTTGGCCCGATATTGACAGACAATAAGCTAATACTGCCCAGTAGCGAACGGGTAAAAGCTGCCGCGAATAGCATGCCACCGTCAGCATTAAGTTTACCTAATCTTGCCAATTCAATTGGGGTTTCAGAAAGGGGTTTACAGCGTGAACTTAGAACTGAAAACTGCTGTGTAAAAGACATGATTCAAAATACCAGAATGAATTCTATTATAACTATTTTGAAAAATAATAAAGGTAATATAAAAAAGTCAGCATATGAAAGTGGCTTTAAAGATCTACCAAGTTTTAGCCGATATGTTTCTAAATCAACAGGCTGCACGCCAACTCAATATGTGCGCAATAATATTTGCAACAATCTGTAACCAACATTTAATATAATAAGTTTAATGAGAATGGTTATTAATTAAATTAATCATAAGTAATATTATTAATTAAATTTCGCAGTTTTAGCGGCTGATTTAGCGGTTATTTAACTGTGTGTGGCTTTGCTAACGGCTAAAGTTAGCTTAGATAAATAGCACAAAATCATCGATTGTTCATAAACGTTTGCGGTTGATTATGCTATCTTTGACCTCATTTGTTATTCAAAGCCAAATAGACCTTTTATGCCAAGTATTGCTCAAATAATCGCTCAAGAACTGAATGTTCGTGAGCAACAAGTCTCAGCGACGATTAACTTACTCGATGATGGTTCTACCGTTCCTTTTGTTGCCCGCTACCGTAAAGAAGCCACTGGTGGTTTAGATGATGCGCAACTGCGAACCCTAAATAGTCGCTTAAGCTATTTACGTGAATTAGCCGAGCGCAGACAAGTTATTCTTTCTAGCATTGATACCCAAGGCAAATTAACCCCAGCATTGCAGCAAGCCATAAATGCCGCTGACAGCAAAACCCGCTTAGAAGATTTATACCTTCCTTTTAAACCGAAACGCCGCACTAAAGGTCAAATTGCTATTGAAGCTGGTTTGTTGCCTTTAGCTGACTTTTTACTGGCTAATCGTAGTATTAATCTTGAAGCAAAAGCGGCTGAATTTATCAATGCCGAAGCGGGCTTTGGCGATGCGAAAGCGGTTTTAGACGGCGCGCGTTTTATCTTAATGGAACGTTTTGCTGAAGATGCAGATTTACTGCAAAAAGTGCGTAAGCATTTAAGCCAACAGGCAGTGCTTGAAAGCCGCCTAGTTAAAGGTAAAGAAAAAGAAGGCGCAAAATTTCGCGATTACTTTGAGCATACTGAAGCCATTACTAAAGTGCCTTCCCATCGGGCCCTGGCCATGCTGCGCGGCCGCAATGAAGGTGCGCTCAATTTATCGATGAATGCAGACCCTAAAGCTGAAGTGGCGCAAAGCAGTTATTGCGTGGTGATTATTGCCGATCATTTCAAACTAAAGTTTTCAGACTCGAGTGTCGATCAGTGGCTTAAAACTGTGGTTACCGCCACTTGGCGCATCAAGATTGCGCTGCAAATGGAAACCGAGTTTATTAGCCAAATGCGTGAGCGCGCTGAAGCTGAAGCCATTAATGTGTTTGCCCGTAATTTAGGTGATTTATTAATGGCAGCGCCTGCTGGCGCTAAAGCAACCATGGGCTTAGATCCTGGGCTGCGCACCGGCGTTAAAGTGGCGATTGTCGATAACACCGGTAAGTTTGTGGCCCATACCACTATCTTCCCTCATGCGCCGCAAAACGTGTGGGACAAGTCAATCCGCACTTTAGCGAACCTGATAAAAATGCATAAAGTGGAGATCATCGCCATTGGCAATGGTACCGCCTCACGTGAAACGGATAAATTAGCCGCTGAAGTGATGAGCTTTATGAAAGAGACGCATCCAAGCTTGACCAAGGTGATGGTCAGTGAAGCGGGCGCATCAGTGTACTCAGCATCAGAGCTGGCTTCTGAGGAGTTCCCTAACTTAGATGTATCGATCCGCGGCGCAGTATCGATTGCCCGTCGACTACAAGATCCATTAGCTGAACTCGTTAAAATTGAGCCAAAATCCATTGGCGTAGGCCAATATCAACATGATGTGAGCCAAAGCCAACTATCAAGCTCGCTTGAAGCGGTCGTAGAAGATTGTGTAAATGGCGTGGGCGTTGATTTAAATATGGCATCAGCACCATTATTGGCGCAGGTGGCCGGTTTAAATAAAACCTTAGCTAAAAACGTGGTTAACTACCGCGATGAAAACGGTAAATTTGAAAGCCGTAAACAATTGCTTAAAGTGGCGCGTTTAGGGCCAAAGGCCTTTGAGCAAGCAGCCGGTTTCTTACGTATTAGCGATGCTAAAAATCCATTAGATGGTTCATCTGTTCACCCTGAAGCCTACAAATTGGTTGAAGCCATTGCCAGTGCCAAGCAGCAAACTGTGGCCAGCTTAATGGGTAATAGCGAATTGTTATCCCAGCTAAATGCTGCCGAGTTTGTTACTGATGAATTTGGTTTACCCACCATCAGCGATATCTTGAAAGAGCTAGACAAGCCTGGGCGTGACCCTCGTGGTGAGTTCAAAACAGCCAGCTTTAAAGAAGGTGTTGAAGAGCTTAAAGACCTGAAGCTAGAGATGATCCTAGAAGGCGTGGTCACCAATGTGACTAACTTTGGCGCTTTTGTCGATGTAGGCGTACATCAAGATGGTTTAGTGCATATTTCGTCACTCACTGACAAGTTTGTTAGCGATCCTCACACCATAGTTAAAGCGGGTGATGTGGTTAAAGTTAAAGTGATGGAAGTGGATGTAGAGCGTCGCCGTATCGCATTAAGTATGCGCCTTGATGAAGCACTACCAACAGCGAAAACCGCTAATCAATCTAAATCAGCCAACAGCAAGCCTACACATAAAGCTAGCGGGAATAAATCAGGGCAAAAGTCAGCCCATAAACCGCAAAAGGCCCCAGCTAATGCCGCTATGGGTAATGCCTTTGCTGACGCCTTTGCTAAGCTGAAAAAGTAACACCGCTAATGTGTTTGGCTTAGGGTTAAACCAAAAAAGGCCTTAACATCGTGAGAATACTCGTGACTGTTAAGGCCTTTTTATTTTGTAAAATTTATAGTGCGACCAATTAAGCGATATGAGTCATTTCGTTTAAAATGAACTGCTCAACAGCACCTTCGGTTGCCACCATATACTCGGCTAAATGTGCGTTACCCATGTGTGCTTGCCATAATTCACGGCTTTCCCAGTTTTCATAAAACATGAAATGTGCAGGGTTTTCGTTGTCTTGATGTAAGTCGTAATTGATGCAACCGGCTTCAGCGCGAGTTATATCCATAAGTTTTAGTAGTTCCGCTTTAACCAGCTCTACTTTGTCAGTTTTGGTAATGATGTTTGCTACGATAGTTAAGCTAGCCATGATGATAGTTCCTATAATGTATCAAGTTGAATTTGGTTCAGCCCTGTTGCTGATGAAGCTATATTAGCCATTACTTACTGGTGAATAAATAGGCTGTCATTTGAGTTATTATCAAAAATTAATAGATAATCTTTTGAAGTGAATGTGTGATTGATGCTTATGGCCTAAATAACGACTATTACCTAATACAATGATTAGCGGGTAATAATGATTAGTTAGTAATCGTTCGGCCATAATAAGTGAAGACATCAAGCCCGTTAATTAAAGTGAGAGCAGGGTTAGACTAATATCAGCAGATGAGCGAGTGGCGAAGGGGTGGTGCATTGCTGGTAACATGTGGCTATGTGCTGGCCAAATTGTTGATAAAACTCATCAGAATGCTGCTTTATCTGTTGTTTAACTTCGGTTTTTTTATTGTTATCGCTGTTAATTGCAGTCGACTTAGTGGGCGTTTGGGGCTGAATGTCACGACGGCTAACAGTGGGATTATTTCTGGCTGCTACTCGCAGCAGTTGTGGCAATAAGCCGGTTAACGGTGCGCTTTGAGGTGCTTGCTGTTGTAAAGCTGATTGTTGGGATAGATGCTGCTGATTCTGTTGATCTGAGGATTGTCGCTGCTGGCGATGCTTTTCCTCTATGGTATTTAAACGGAATAATGATTCGTTTTTTTGATTTAGCGCCCGTTCATGGTGGGGCTTAGTTAACGCTTGTGGCGGTAATATTGGCTTTGCCTGCTGATTATCCGCCCGAGCAAGATCCGTTGCAACATTACTTGTTGCAAGCGGAACTTGGGGATAATTAGTGACAATTAGCATAACACTCACTTAAAAAACAAACAGTTAACGTTTAAATTATAACCAAATGCTAGCAGGTTTTATAGCCTATATTTGATGTTTTTTTATCCATGGCAATAAGCCATCTAAAAAGGCCTGTGGGTGTGAAATAAACGGCGCATGGGAGGCTTTATTGTGGACAATGTCAGTAATATTACTGGCTTGGGGTAACTGGCGGATGATGGTTCTGGGTACTAAGGCATCGCATTTGCCCCAAATACGTAACCATGGCTGGCTGATATCGTTAAGCTGGGGCCGCAAATCAACCTCTTTGAGCATATCTAAGCCTTGATCGAGTACTGCTTGGGTCGGTAAAGGTTTAGCCAACACTAATTTTTTTATCGCTACAATATCTTGTTTGGCCGAGTCACTGCCCATGGCTTGAATCGCTAAAAATCGCTCGACCGTTTTGGCTAGATTGACATTTAATTGCTGGTGAAATTGCGTGAGCACTTCAGGGGCGATCCCCGGCCACTGATTTTGCTCTTGGGCCATAAAGCAAGGCGAAGAGGCTACAGTGATCAGCGCTTTTACCGACTGAGGATGATTTAGGGCAATTTGAGTGGCAACTAAGCCCCCCAATGACCAACCAAGCCAGATGGCATTTTCTGGTAGAGCTTTAGCTAACGCCGCTGCCCATGCTTCAATATTATCGCTATTTGCTTGGCTATCACCAAAGCCCGGCAAGTCGACATAATGCACTCTATACTCTGATAATGCGGTTTGTAGCGGCTGAAAAACCGCAGAGTTCACCCCCCAGCCATGTAGCAATACGATATCAATAACGTCGGTGCTATTTTCATGAGTCATATCTGTATGAGAAATAGCTTTAGGCGTAATAGTAGTAATGTGCAGCGCTGGTGGATTCAAAGGCTAACCTCAAAAAGTGGCGATTAATAAATGATCGCTGGTTAAAACAACTGTCATACAGGATAAGGATATTCTATGGCTTGGCAACTCTCAAAACTCCTCAAGCTCAATTTGCACAATCATACAGCGCGGTTAGTTTCATTGATGGCTGCAGTGGCAGCTAACCTGCCTAACCGATGCTTGTTATGTCAACAAGATATCATTCAGTACTCTGCAGCTAAACCGCATACGGGGGTGTGTCAGACCTGCCTTGTGGCGGGGCTTTATCAGCAGGAAGTCTGTTTAGGTTGTGGTAAATCGATGCCGTTATTGCAAGTGTATTGCGGCCACTGCCAGCATATTGAACCCATGTTAGTCATTGCCCCTTGCAGTTATCATCAAGGCTTAGGGGAGTTAATAGCTGGGATTAAATATCAGCAGCAATGCGCGCCATTAGCGGCCTTGGTGCAAGTATTAGCCGTAAGGGTGATGGATTTGGCGGCCAGAGGTTTAATTCAACTTCCCCAAGTGCTCATTCCGGTGCCGCTACATCGCAATCGCTTAAAGCAGCGCGGTTTTAATCAAGCTTGGCTGATTGCTAAAGAGCTCAGTGCGCAAATTGGTATTCCGATGGACGATAGTTTATTGGTGCGCTGCGTTGATACCAAGGCCCAAGCGGGACTTAATGGTAAGCAGCGACGCTTAAATTGCGCCGATGCATTTACGTTGCAGCGAGATAACCCCTACCAGCGGGTGGCGCTTATCGATGATGTGGTGACCACAGGCACCACGGTGAATGAAATTAGCCGCTTATTTGCGGCGCACTATACCCATGTGCAAACTTGGTGCTTAGCAAGGGCTGAAGCACCGGGATTATTATGAAAGGCAGACTGTAAATTAGTCAGTTATTTTTGGATAAAATACAGCGCATTGGCGTAGACTTTTTCAGAGCCTAACCATATATTTCTAAACAAAAAATCATCTGTTAATGCCACAACATGCCCTTTGCCTTTGGGCTCAACAATCATTGCTGGGGTGTTGGCAAAAGCGCGCTGATATTCCTTAGCAAGGTAACCGCTCATCAGTGGCTCATTGGTATAGTCCGCCGCCACAATAAATGGCGTGGAAGTGAGGTTAAAGCTTATCTCACGGTTTTTCATCACTTGCAGCGGGTTAGGTAAACCAAAGTTGATTGGATGGGTTTCATCCAGTGTTAACGCCACAATGGCGCCGCCGATGGATTGTCTGGCATTTAATTTAGACTTATCCGCATAACTCATCCCTGAAGTGCTAAATAATTTATTCAGCTCTAGTCTGGTTTTGGGCTGAGACTTAAGAATATTGCGCTTATTGAGCCATACCAGCGCCCGCTTTTGCGCCACGATAGTGCCGCCATCCATTACAAATTTGCCCAGCTTTCTTGCGCTGGCATCACTGATTAAATGATAAGGCCCATCAGCCATAAAAATGTGGCTATAGCCTGATAAATCAATGCCTGCTAGTCGATTGCTGTCCACCATAGTGACAGGCGCGGCAAGCGTTTGATCAAGGTAATACCACATTTGCCCGGTTTCTGAGGCGTTAGTATCTATGCCTGTGAGCAGTAACGGCTTAATGGGGTTGATCACGCTAAATTCATCACTGCCAAGATCCATTCCCGCTAAGGTATGTGAGCTGCTTGCTGCAGTGACATCTACTTGGTATTGCGTGGCAAGCTGGCTAACAAGTAAGGCGATATTGCCTTTGTAGTTGGGCTGGCGTAAGGGAATTTGCAGGCTACCCGCTGTGAAGTCTATTACTGCTGACTTTTTGGCGTTAGAGCTGCGATCAGGCAGGCTAAAGGGCTTTTTAGCGTATTTAACCTGTACCCCTTGGCTAAGTAATTGCTGCAACATGGGCGCCGCGGCCGCTTGTTGCCAGTCAATAATAAAGGCCACATTGCTGGCGTTATCTAGCTGCTCAGTCGCCGCGACATATGGCGTGTTATTGGTGAGATATTTGGGGTTGGGTTTAGCATTTTCACTGATACTTAAGCCCAGAGCTGATTCAAAATTCCAAGTGGAAATATCATAAAAGGTTTCATCTTTAAACTCAGTGCGCTTATCAAACAATGCTTGCAATAAGTCATGCTGTGGCTGACTTTGAGGAATGAACAGGCTGTTTGACGGCTTAAAGAGTATGTCATCGTCTTCCAGCTCACGGTTTAGATATTTGAAGCTGATTTGGTGTTGCTGCAATATCGTTGCAAGCTCAGTGATATGGGCATTACCGCCATGGGCTTTGATAAGGCGGCCAGTTTGTTTACCGTCACGGGTGCGCTTACTGTTGCGAGCAAAAAAATCACTTTGGTATGTCATCAATTTTTTACGTAGCGCATGGGCGCCTTGCAGGCTTGATAGTGAAGTAGAAAATTGATTATCAATACTATTTTGCAAGGTGACCACACCATTGGGGGACTCTTGGGCTTGACCACGGGAGCTAGCTTGCTCAAACAAAATACCCACAGCGCCATTGATATCTGGGTAGGTTGAGCCTTTACCATAGAAAAAGTCATCAAACATCTGCCCGCTAAAATATGGCTGCTTAACCTCATCCAGCGCTTTACGATGATAGGCCGCTAGCTCATTGGATAACATTTGATTGGCAGGATTGGTCAGCGGATTGACTCTATCAGCGACACCAGGTTGAAAGAAGTAGGTTTGGTCTTGCCACATCTCGTGGAAATCCCCTACATAATGGGGCTGCCATTTATGGAAAAACGCCACTCTGCCTTGAGAGGCGGGGTGGCGCAGAAATAGCCAGTCACGGTTTAAGTCAGCGAAATGGTGATTAAAACGTCCGCCGGGCCAATCTTGATTATGCTCACGATGATTAGGATCGGTAATAATCACTTGGCCTCGATTGCTATTTGCCCAGTTAGCAAAGCGATCAAAACCATCAGGGTTCTGGGTCGGAGTCAGTAAAATAACCGTATTATCGAGTAATTCTTTTACCCAATCTTCATCAGATGCGGCAAGGTAATGGCTTAACGCCACCGCCGCATGGGCGCCACTGGCTTCATCGCCATGAATTGAATAGGCCAACCAGATAATCAATGGGCTTTGCTGTAATGGACCTTGTTGTTTGACACCGTATTTTACTTGGCTGCGTTGTTCGAGGATTTCAGCTAGCCGCTGTTGGTTGTCATCTGAGGTAATGACCGCGCTAAGTTGCTGGCGTTTTTCATAGGAGTAACCAGCAGAATCTAAAGAAACTCGCGAACTTTGGCTGGCTAATAGTTGTAAATAGTGATTAATTTGATCATGTCTTAAATGCCACTCGCCCAATGGATAACCTAAATATTCAGTAGGTTGGGTGATTTTTTTATTAATTTTCTCAGCCCCGAGGCGCTGCTCAATGCGGGAATCAGCCTGCGCCACAGTAAATAATGGCATACAGATAATGAAGCCGAAAAAGGTGCCTTTAGCGAGACGAGTAAACAATGCATTGAAGCTAATCATATAAGAAACAACATCATAAAAAGAAAACAATACAATCACCATAAAGTGATTAAACTTAAATCGCCATTAAAAAGCGCAATTTCTCGGTGTTTTTTATGCAACTTGCTCACTGCAGGACTACAAAGCCGTCGCAACTAGGAGTATCATAGCGCTAATTCTTACTAAATTACTCAAGTACTATTTTTAGTACACTTTAAAGTACTATCTAACGGAGCAGTTTTTATGATCAACATTTCTGATACGGCTCAGGCGCATTTTGTTAAATTACTGGCCGATCAACCTGAAGGCACGCATATCCGTGTGTTTGTAATCAGCCCGGGTACTGCCCAAGCTGAGTGCGGCGTGTCTTATTGTCCACCTGACGCTGTAGAAGCGGATGACACTGAATTACCTTTCAACGGCTTCAGTGCCATGGTTGACGAAAAAAGCGCACCATTTTTAGAAGAAGCGAGCATTGATTTTGTTACTGACCAATTAGGTTCGCAGCTAACCTTAAAAGCGCCAAACGCTAAAATGCGTAAAGTGTCTTCAGATGCGCCATTAAAAGAGCGTATTGAATATGTGATTCAATCAGAGATTAACCCGCAGTTAGCAAGCCATGGTGGTAACATCATGCTAGTTGAAATCACGGAAGATGCAGTTGCAGTACTGCAGTTTGGTGGTGGTTGTAATGGTTGTTCTCAAGTTGATATCACTTTAAAAGATGGCATTGAGAAACAGTTACTGGAGATGTTCCCTGGTGAGCTCTCTGGTGTGAAAGATGTGACTGACCATCAACATGGTTCTCACTCTTACCAGTAAATTTGCAAGGTTTTATTGTTGTAAAATACAGCAATAGCTAATTCAAATTTTACACTAAACGCGGCCAATATGGTCGCGTTTTTTATTGGCCGTAACTTACGCTGAGTGGGAGCCTTGTGCTATAACTTAAGTATGAAAACGGAGCAGGATAACTTCATGACAGAAAAAACAACTCAATTTAAACCGTTAAAAATGCAAGGCTTTACCTTAATTGAGCTGGTAGTGGTTATTATTGTATTGGCTATTTTAGCAGTAATAGCGGCGAGTAAATTTATAGATGTAAAACGTGATGCTGAAATAAGCCGAGTAAAGGCGGTAGCGGCATCCTTTGAGCAGTCGGTTACTTTTTCCCATACACGTTGGCAAATTATTGGTGGCAGCGATCCAATGAATGATCTACCTGACTTTGCCAATAACGATCTCGACATGAATGCTTTTGGCTATCCGTTAGGCACAGGTAAAAACAACCCTATGGCCAACCCTGTCAATATTGGTCAAGGTCAGCAAGGGTGTGTCGATCTTTGGAACGCTTTGATAGAAAGCCCACCATCGGTTGCCATTAGAAATACTTCCGATGATGTGGATTTTGAATCATATCGACATGCAGCTGCGGGCGGTACAGGTGAGACCCAATGTACTTATGTACTGCGAACGCTTGGTGATACTGCAGGTCGAAATAGTGCAGAGATAAAAATTGTCTATGACTCGGTAGAAGGGACTGTTCAAGCCTATATCGATGAATAAATCGGATAGTTATTTATCAAATGCGACATAATAAAAATAGCGGCTTTAAGCCGCTATTTTTATAGCTGTAATTTAATAATATCAAATGAATTTAGGTGGCTACTTTTTCTTTTTTGACTTGAATATACGTCGATAAAAAGTGACTGTGCTGAATAATAGAATCAAGGTACCAACCACTGCGACTAATGTAATAAATACAACGTATTTAAGTGGCATATTCAATGCGTCATGCAGTGGTCTAACAAAGCTGGCCACTTGACCTGACAAGTTTCTATCGCTGTGCTTCAGGCTTGATACGATTTTGCCGTGCTGATGATCCATGGTGATACTGTCAGCATTTCTAAGCCAGACATCAGCATGACTATCAAAGTTGATACTGTAATTCATCGCTTGAGGTTTAGCCGCCTTTGGTGCATCAGGATCGGGTTTTTTCTGCCTTGGTTTATTAACCGATACTAATAACGATTCAGGCCATAAATCTTGCGCGGTTTGTAGCTGGCTTTGCCAATCGTTAGCTTTACTTACTGGATAATTAATTTCTGCGGTTGGCTTGTGCTTGAGCGCATCCATCCATAAGCCTTTATAAGTAATCAAAAAGCCGGTAATACAGAGTAAAAACAGTGGCACTGATATGAATAAACCTAATTGAATGTGGCTTTTAACTAGGCTGCTTGATTTGGTGTCTTTTGGAATAGAGTGCTTGAGTCTAAAACCTTTACGTACTCGCCACCAAAGGTAAATACCCACTAGGGTAATGACGCCACCAATGAACGATGCCCATGCATTAACGTATTTACCAATATCACCCAGTAAGAAGTTTCTGTGCAACCAAAACATCGTGGTCCAAAGCGGAATTTCTGTCACCTTGTAATGGGAGATTTCATTGAACTCGCTATCAAAAGCGATAGATTGCCCACGGGTAGCAGCTTCAAGGTAAGGGGTATGTTCGGTAGGAAAACGTACACTGCTCATTTTTGGGTAATGCTCAAAAATATACTCAGTGGCTTGTGCTTTTTGCTCAATGGTTAACGGCACATAGGTTTGGCCTTTATCATCCATTCTTTTTAGCATGTCCATGCCGCCGAGATACACTCCCGTTGTCAGCACTATCAGCATACAAATACTAATGACAAAACCGACCCAATTATGGAACCACTTTAAAGCGGGTACAACTTTCATATTTACGTTCTCAGGTTAAATATTTATGGATGACAATGACAAAAGTTAGCAGCTAACAATTATGACTGACACGCTATATGGGTAATGATAATTAATCTCATTTGCAACTGCAATTAAAGAAATGTAAAGAGTGGCATATAAGTGTCATTGTGTTGTCGAGGTCACATTTAAAGCTGTAGAGGGCGTATAAAGCTAAAAGTTTATTTGAATAAAAATTCTTGGTAATGAATTTTTTTAGCTGCTATTAAGTGAGGTTTTCGAAAAATAATGAAATTTAAGCTAACAAATACACATGTTTAATATTTGTTAATTTCTGATTTTGTGTAACTTTGTTTAAATAATTAATATCTGTATTAGTTTTGGCGATTAAACTCATCTAGCTTGGATGAACATTAGTAAATCCATTTATGCAACATTTATTCAGGTAAACTTTCTACAATTTACTTACAACAGTGTCCTTGTTCACAGTTATTTACTTCTGTTAAATAAATGGCTTCACTTTCGCCGTAATGCAAATGATAATCCATCTCATTAACGACCACTGCCATTTAAAGGGCTACTTTGTATGAAAATCTCACCTATTGCATTTGCTGTTGTTGCCAGTTTAGCCTCAGCTTCATTAGCGGCTGAAGAAGCAACTAATGACACTGATAACGGCTTAGATTTCGAGTTGAACATTGAGCGAATTCAAGTAACAGGCATGAATTTTAATAATTACAAAGTAGGCTCGTCATCAGGCGCCATGCGGGGTGATATTGCCTTGATGGATACGCCGCAATCAGTGAACGTTATTCCAGATTTTGTCACTGATGAGCAGTTAGCAACTAATTTATCTGAAGTATTAGTTAACGACTCAAGTGTGACCGGCGGCAGTGAAAAGTGGAACCGCCAAGTATTTAATATTCGTGGCTTTGAATTAGATTCTGGCAGTGGCTTTTTAATTAATGGTCAGCAGCAGTTTTCGCACTATGTGCAGCCGATTGAAACCTTGCAGCAAGTCGAAGTCTTAAAAGGCCCATCAAGCATGCTTTATGGCCAATCAGGCCCAGGTGGCTTGATTAATATGGTGACCAAAAAGGCCACCTCTGAAACCATGTTTGACTTTGGGTTCGATACCGATGAGAACGGCTCAACTCGCTTCCAGCTTGATGCAGGCGGCGCGTTAAATGATGCTGAGTCAATCCGCTACCGCACTGTATTAGTTAAGCAAGATACAAAATACTGGCGTGAATACCAGGACGGTGAGGGCGATGATACTCAAGAACGTGACCGTTTCTTAGGGTACTTAAACCTTGAATTCGACCTGCATGATGATGTGATGTTATCACTGACCTATGATTATACTGATGACAAAACTGGTATCGACCGAGGTGGTTGGTTAGATGATAACGGTGATTTAGTTGGCGATCGCGAAGATATCTGGGATATGTCGTGGGCCTTTACTGACAACGAAGTGCAAAACCTGGGTGCAGATTTAACCTGGTATGTATCAGATGATTGGAAAATGACTACCGGTTATAACCATCAATCATTTACCCGTCAGCGCTTAGATTCGTCTCCATCGATGGTGGCAGGTATGGATCCAACTACCGATGGTTACCAAATTAAGGCGTTTGACCGCCACGATGATTGGCAGCTTAAAACCGCTTATATGGATTTCACTGGTATCGTAAATGGCTTTGGCATGGAACATCAATTGTTAGTTGGTGCTAACATTCTCGATTATTACTATGGTCAACTTATTGACCGCGATGACGCGCAGATGGTTCAGCCGGGTGGTTATGTACCTAGACCTGATCTGGATTACAACAGAGACACTACTAAGTCAGAGTCAAGCTATAAGCATTATGGTTTTTATGTACAAGACTTAATGACCATTAATGATCAGTGGCAAGTACTGGCAGGCCTGCGTTATGACGAGCAGAAAAAAGACGGCGATGGTGAAAATAGCTATGCCGTGTCACCTAAGTTTGGGGTTATTTACTCGCCTTCAGATAACGGCAGCATCTATGTAAACTACGCCAAAAGTTTCAATCCTCAGTCAATCGTTAACAATGAAGACGATGTAAATAATGGTATGAACTTAGACCCAGAGTACGGTGAGCAATATGAAATCGGTACCAAATGGGAACTGTATGATGGCGGCTTACTATTAACTGGTGCAGTTTTTGACACCACAGTGACCAACGTTACCGTGCGCGAACAATTAGAGCAACCTATTGGCGAGCATGAGTACATCACCACCCAAAGCGGTAAGCAGCATCACCGTGGTTTTGAAATGGGCGCTCAAGGACAAGTCAGTGACAATGTATTCGTCACCAGCTCAATGATGTATCTAGATGCAAAATATGTCACTAGCAGCCAAGATACTGAACAGCTAGACGGTAAAACCCCGGTAGATGCACCTGAATGGTCAGCAAATATCTGGACTCGTTACGAAGTTACCGATGATGTCGCACTTAACTTTGGTGCTATCTATGTCGGTGAGCGTTTTGCCAATACTCAAAACACCATAGTTAAAGATGACTATGTTAGATTTGATTTTGGCGCAGCTTACTCATTTGCGGTTCACAATACAGATATGAATGTACGCTTTAATATCAAAAACTTATTTGATACTGAATACCTAGATGGCGGCACCAACACCGACGTTACCATAGGTGATGGCAGACATTTCAGCCTTGCATTTGAAGCTAAGTTTTAATCTGCTTTAGTTAAATGCTTTAGTTAACAGCTTTAGCTCAGCAGTTACCTATAGAGTGTTAAAAGAAAGGCCCGCACATATACCAATATGTGCGGGCCTTTTTCATTGCTTCAATTATAGGTTTTTAGATAAAAAATTATCAATGGCTCTGAAGGTCATTAAGCGGTGCTGATTGTTTGATAAATAGTGATTGGCATTATCGATTTCAACATATTCGACTTGTTTATCTAACGAGGATAATTTTCGATACATATCTCGGCTTTGGCTCACCTGTACCACTTTGTCATTATCACCATGGATTAATAAAATGGGCAGATTAATTTTATCAGCATGATAAATCGGAGAGCGTTCATACAGGTCGTCATAATCATCTCCTAACACCTTTTTAGTCATCTCATGACTAGTATAAAAACGGGATAGCTTCACTAAGTCTTCAACATCAGCCACACCTGCAAAACTGATCACACATTGGTATAAATCAGGGGTCATAGCTGCGCCCATCATGGCGGCGTAACCACCATAGCTTGCCCCGACTATGCATATTCTTTTAGGGTCGGCGATACCTTGGTCGATTAAGTAGCGGGTGCCATCCTCCACATCAGTTTGCATTTCTTTACCCCAGTTTTTATGTCCAGCAGTGGTGAACTTAAGCCCGTAGCCCGCCGAGCCTCTAAAGTTCATTTGCAACACCGCATAGCCGCGGTTAGCAAAAAATTGTGCCCAATAATCAAATTTTTCAACAACATAAGAGTGAGGGCCACCATGGGGAAAAATAATTGTTGGTAATTGTTTGTTTGGCGCTCCCTTAGGCAGTGTCAGATAGCTGTGGATCTCGAGTCCATCTCTGGCGTGGTAGCTTATCGATTGTGGCTGAACCAAAATATCAGGATTAAGTTGGGAGTATTTAGTCGCAATCACTTCTAGTCGATTGGCATCACGATCGCCGAATAAATAAAGCCCTGGCTGAGTAGGGCTGGTAGCAAAGACAATATAGCGACGTTCATTTTTACTAAACTGAGTGAGGTAGTTTTGGGTGTCTGGTAAAGCGGCTTTTAAGCGCTTGATAAGCTTTTGATAATCATTATCCCAAAAGTAATACTCATTATCGATACCAGCAACAATGCCAATGGCCTCTCGAGTGATATTAGAGTGCAGCAATTGTGCATTAACGTCGCTGCTGTCTTCACTAAATACGAGTTCTTTATGAAGTGTAGGATCCCTAAGATCAACTTTAAAAATGGCAAAGTAACCATCTTGGTAAGCTTTGACGAAGAGAATATTGGGGTTTACGTCAAATCCTAGAGGAATAACGCTGTCTTCTGAATATGCTTCGTGTTTCCAAAGTAAACGTAATTCACCATTGGCTTCACTTTGCTCGTAGGTTCTATATTCGGTGGTATCAGGGTCTCGATAAGTGGCAATACGCACCTTGTGTTGTTGATCGGTCATCCATCCGATAACATGCTCTCGATAGTATTGTTCAGTGGAAACCCTACCGGAATACAAGTTAACTTTTACCACGCTATCTTCATTCACTCGCTCACTAAATCCGGCAACAGATAGCAAAATGTGCTGAGGATCTTTAGGGAGTAAATCGATAATGTGATGCTGAAATTGAGGATTAAACTTAAAACGTTTAAGGGCTTTTTTAGTTAATACGCTGCCCACATCACCGGTTTTTATATTGTACTTTATCAGCAAACTTTCATTAGCATTTTTTCCAAAACGTTTCGAAGGCAAAGTGGCTGCAATGAGCAAGATTTCATCGCTGGCCCAGGTTAAATTAAAAATGGTATAGCGTTCATGGTCATTTTTAAGCGGTATATGAAACTGACCCGTTTCGGTATTAAACAGCGCCACAATCTTATGTGGCTCTTCGGCGCTATCGTCCAAAATTAACGATGCTATGTGTTTACCATTTGGTGACAGCTTTACAGTGCTGACATCGGGAATACTGGCAAAGGCTTCAACGGGGAGTTTAGGGGCAGTTTTTTGGGGAGTATTATCGGCAGCCAAAGCTTGCTGACTTAGCAACAAAGTGGTGATTAGTATGGAAATCCATTTCATTATTGATTGTTTCTCTTAAACGTTTTTTTGATAAAGAATCAGTACCACAGTGTTGATTTACTGGGTACTGTTCTGAATTTAAAGCTTAATGTAAATTTTGATGTAAAAACTTTTCAATGGCGATAAAGGTCTGAATCCGATGATCATTATTACTTAAATAATGATCGCCGTTTTCAAGTTCGATATATTCCACAGGCTTTTTTAGGTCGTCTAACTTATCAAACATATCTTCACTGTGCTGCACGCGCACCACGCGATCTTTATCGCCGTGAATAAGTAACACTGGGACATGAATGTCTTTAGCTTTGCTTAATGGTGAGCGCGCATATAGGGCATCATAGTCATCACCAATTTGTTTTTTAACGATTTCAAAATTAGTGTAACGTCTTGAAGACTTGACTAAATACTCCACATCGGTGACACCCGCCACACTGACTGCACATTGGTATAAATCTTTGGTGGTAGCCACACCCATGAGTGCGGCATAACCGCCATAACTGGCGCCGACAATGCATATTTTTTTAGGGTCTGAAATACCTTGCTCCATCAGCCAGCGGGTACCATCTTCAACATCGTTTTGCATATCCAAGCCCCAGCTTTTTAACCCTGCTTGCATAAAGTCAAAGCCGTAACCAGATGAACCTCGAAAGTTCATTCTCAGTACTGCATAGCCTCTGTTGGCTAGAAACTGGGTCCAATAATCAAAGCTATTTGAGTCATAACTAATAGGGCCGCCATGGGGGAAAATAATAGTAGGTAGGTTTTTAGCTTCTTTGTTTTGGGGCGTCGTTAGAAAAGCTTCGATTTCTAAGCCGTCTCTGGCTTTATAAGTCAGGGTTTTAGTATCAGCTAATAATTCAGGGTTTAACTCTTTATAGCGGTATGCGATAGGGAGTAACTCACCGGCATCACGATCACCAAAGAAATAAATACCCGCTTCTTTGGCATTGGTTGAGTAGACAATATAGCGGCGTTCATCGTCACTAAATTGGGTGATGTAATTACGATAGTCTGGTAACGCTTTATTTAGCCCATTAGCTAAGCGAACGTATTCGTCATCCCAAAATGTATATTCAGATTCGTCACTGTCATTAATGCCGATGACTCTTTGTTTGAGACTTGAGTAAATTAATGAGCCTTCAACGTCATAGGACTCTCTGCTAAACACCAATTCTTTAGTTAGTTTTGGGTCGGTTAAGTTAACCTTAAAAATAGCCAATAAGTCATCATGATATGCTTTTACATAAAGAATATTGGGGTCTTGCGCAAAGCCCATCGGCCAAACTTGTTCCTTAGCAAAGGCCTCAAACTCCCATAAAACACGTCTATCTTCACCTGTGTCAGCTTGTTCGTAAATTCTGAACTGACTATCTTTGTGATAAATGCCAATTCTGACTTTATGCTGTCTATCGGTTATCCAGTCTTGGATATTTGGTTCTGCTGGTTGCACAAACTTGAAAGCTCCATTGTTCAAGTTGATGTTAATAACCGACTCAAAATTGGGCTTGTTACCTAAACCACTAATGCCCAGTAACAGTTTCTCTTTATCATTTGGCAAATAGTCGATGATGTTAGATTGGATTTGCGGCATCCATTTGAATTTTTTAAGAGAGCGACTGCTGATAATGCTAGAGGTTTTATTTTTACTGATAGAATACTTCATCAACCTCGTTTCTGTAGTTGGCGTGCCGTAGCGTACAGCAGGGAATTTAGCTTTGATTAATAAGGCATCATCACTGGCCCATTGCAGTGATAAAATCACAAATTTTTCATTATCTGTTTGCAGTGGATAAAAAGACTCACGGGTATCAATATCAAGGATATTAATAATCGAGCCTTTCATTTCATTGGTATTTAAGCGGACTAAAGAAGCTATTTTTTTGCCATTAGGTGACATGGTCACATGGCTAACATCTGGAATGCTGGCAAATGCTTCCAGCGGTAATTGTTGGGCGCTAACTGAAGCTGAGCATAGCCAAAGCGTCACTAGTAAGCTAAAAATCCGTTTCATTAAAATCATCCCTATTATTGTTGTTAACTAGATGTTATCAGTCGCAGGACTGATAAATCTACTGTTAATTCAATAATAAAGAGCGCTTATAGCTGTTTAAAGCAGTCACTGTAGCGGTAATGCAGTGCTAACGACAGGCTACGGCATAACATAAAGGCGCTCATGGCGGCCCACAGGGCATTATTGCCGTATTCTTGAAGTAAATACCAACAGGGAAAAAACACCCCAAAGGTCGATAAAATCATGCTATTACGCATCATTTTACCTTGGGCTGCGCCAATATATACCCCATCAAATAAGTAGGACCCAAAGGCTAATAACGGCATGAATACCAACCAGATCAAGTAATGCTCGGCTTGTTGTTGCACCAGCTCAATATTGGTGAGTAAGCCAATGATATTGCTACCCGCAAAATAAAATAACAGGCTAAAGCCTAAGGCAAATAGCGCTGACCAACTCGCAGCAAGGGTCACTGAGTCATGTAATAAATTGAGGTTTTTTTGCCCCACCGCGCGGCCCACTTCTGCTTCGGCATAATAAGCTATGCCATCTAAGGCGTAAGAGATCAGCATCAGTAAATTAAGCAGCACCGCATTAGCGGCAATGATGTCATCACCTAAGCCCGCACCGTAAAAAGTCATAAAGGTAAAGCTGGCTTGCAAACATAAGCTGCGAATAAAGATATCGCGATTTAATTTTAATAAGCGTGAATAGCCTTTTAAGCTGATATGAACCATTAACTGACGCAAACTAAAATCAGCCTGTTGATATAAAGCGCGTTTTACAATGACAGCTGCAACGGTAAAGGCACACATATCAGCGATAACAGAGGCAAGCGCGGCGCCTTTTACATTCCAATTTAGGCCAATCACAAACACTACATCTAAAACGATATTGACGATATTGGCGATGATTAACTGCCACATTGCCGCCTTGGGCGCTTGCCTGCCCAGTAACCAGCCAAGTAACACCAAATTTAAGAGTGCAAATGGCACCGACCAAATACGAATTTCTACGTACTCGCGGCAAAATTGCTGCACCTGCGCACTGGCTTGGCTTAAAGACATGGCAAAATCGAGCAGCGGTTGCTGCAATAACACTGCTGCGCCACCAAACAGCAATGCAAGGCAAGCGCCTTGCACCAGCAATTTTTGCTGAGTTACGGTATCATTAGCGCCGTAAGCTTGGGCGACCAGCCCCGTGGTGGACATGCGCAAAAAGCCCAGCAACCAGACAATTAAAGTAATAATTGTGCTGCCAAGCGCCACCCCGCCTAAATAATAGGCCTCACTTAAATGGCCGATGACTGCGGTATCGACTAAACCTAATAACGGTATGGTGATATTCGATAAAATCATCGGCAAGGCTAAAGCAAAAAGCTGCCGGTTTTTTTGGCTGTTAAAAAGTAATGCTTTTATGGACATAGGAATAATATGTTAAAACGAACTCTATTGGGGTTATTGTGGTTAATATCACTTAATGCCAATGCCGTGGTGATCTTGCAATATCATCATGTGTCAGAAACTACACCTGCAAGTACCAGTGTGACGCCAGCTCAATTTGAAGAGCAAATGCAATACCTTGCTGAAAACGAGTTTACCATCATTCCATTAACCCAAGCGGTAAATGCGCTAAAGAATAACACGCCATTAGCGGATAAAAGCATCGTTATTACCTTTGATGATGGCTATGACAGTATCGGTATGGCTGCGGCGCCCATATTAGCCAAATATGATTTTCCTTATACAGTATTTGTGTCAGTAGAGCCGATTGAAAAAGGTTATCGCGGCATGATGAGTTGGGATGATATTAAAACGCTCACTGAAAAGGGCGCTACAATCGCCAACCATAGCTGGGCCCATGAGCATCTAAATCGTAAGCTTGATGGCGAATCTAAGCAGCAATGGCTTGATAGAATCGAAGCAAACTTGCTAGCAACGGAAGCGGAAATTAACAAGCATACCGGTCAGAGTGTAAAAATGCTGGCTTACCCATATGGTGAGTACAATAGCGATGTTGAAGATATTCTGAAAAAGCACGCCTTTATTGGTTTAGGGCAACAATCTGGCGCCGCGGGAAAATACTCAATACTGACTGCGCTGCCACGTTTTCCTGTGGCGGGCCCTTATGCTGATTTAGACAGTTTAAAAGTCAAGTTTACTAGCCTCAATATGCCGGTGGTGAAGCAAAATATCACTGACCCACAGTTAAGCCAAGGTCAGTGGCGACCTGAGCTAACCGTTGAGCTGGACACCACTGATATTTACCCGCATCAGGTGATGTGTTTTGTCCAAGGCCAAGGCGCTAAAAAGCCGACTTGGGTGTCTGAAACTGAGTTTAATATTCAAGCTTCAGCAAACTTACCTGCAGGTCGAAGCCGTTATAACTGCACTGCACCGAGTAAAACTAAGTCAGGTTATTATTGGTTTTCGCAAGCCTGGTTAAGACCGAATAATGATGGCAGTTGGCCGAAAGAATAACTTCTTTCTTTTAGTTCTATTTTTTCAAACTCCGTTTGGATTAACATCGTGGGTTTTCCACCCACACCCGACCAAAAGGGTATCAACAGCAATACCCTCTATACTCTTTATTAAAGAATTAGGCCCTGCCGCCCCCGACGAAAAATACTGAAAAACGCATGTTTTCAAGGGGGATTGATCCAGCTTTTGACTTTGTTTGTTAATTACTTCGGTCACCTCTTTATTGCAAAGAGTGAAAATGCTAACGCTTCCGATGGTGCATCCCTGCACCGCGAAAGCTATGCTCACATCCATGTGAGCATCACGCTATTTTCTTCAACGCCCTCAATTCAAATTGAGCCTTTTAGCAGATTAGACTCTTGATCTTTTGAGCCTTTTAGCTCTTAAATTTATCACGAATACAGTCAAATCGAAGAAATGAAAATCCCAGTGTAGATGCAGCAGCGAGCTTCCAAAACAGGGATGTTTTGGCAGAGCTTACATGGACGTACTTGCAGCGTCTCGCAGTTGTATCTGCACATAAGGTCGCTCTTTCACATCCATGTGATCGCGACATTTGTATATCCTATACATCACCTGCGGCAGGCAATGGATTAAGTTGAAGTTATGGTCTTCCGTAATTTAGCCAATAAAAATGAAGTATAAAGTTGGTGCTGGTAACTCGTTTATGCCCCATTATGGGTTAGGTAAAACCTAAATTTGTGTCCAATTTTACTTAGCTGTTACTCTTAAATTATTATTGGTTTAAGTACACTGTGGTAAAATTCATAAACATAGATCTTAACCGTAATGAGTTCGAAGTGGGAACATTTAGTGAAATTGCAAACATTCCAAGTAACCTTATAGATAGCCGAGACCGTCTGATTATTCTGTTCAAAGAGTTTGAAATATACGGTGTAAAGAGCTTGGTAAAGACTTATAAATCTAACAATTCTTTCCAAAAAAAATGGAATGAAATTTGGCGTGATATTGCAGTAAAAGAAGGTGGCAAAGTTAGTTTGACTACAGTAGGTATTATTGTAGGAAGTTCTTTAGGAGGGGTTGGGATTGCAGCAATGGGAAGTGCAGTCGGGCTGCCTCTAGCTGGTGTTCTAGGTTTAACTGGCTTTATATCTGGTGCCAAAATAGACTCTTTGGATTACTTTAGCAAAAATAAATCGATAGAAATAAAACTATCAAGTGAAACAATCAAAAAAATACAAGCAGACTCTGAGAAAACAGGCTTGTCTATTAATGAGTTAATTGAAGCTTTAATTGAGGTCACGTACAAATAATTCACCTAACCAGATTATGGATAAAGCCTAACAAGTTTTTGTCCACAAATGAGTTACTACATCAGTCCTCGTCAAAACAAAAAGCCTCAATATTTTCATATTGAGGCTTTGTTATATTTCAATACCTATATAAAAACCTTAAGCACTTTCAATAATCTGCTTTAGATCCGCAACCAGCTCTTTATTCAAAATCTGTGGTATTTTCCCGGGTTGGGCTTTAGGTTTAAACACTGCAAACTTTTCCCCTTGTGGTGATACTAAAACATAGCTGGCGCTGTGATCCACTTGGTAATCTTCGCCGTCGCCAACCATGGCGTAGGCAAAACCTAAATCACGAGTAAAAGGAAATAGCTGAGCGTGATCGGCAGTAACGGCTTTGAAATCGCGGTTAAAAAAATTGATGTAATCTAAACGTTTAGTTTGGCTGTCCCTTGCGGGGTCCACTGACACAAACACCACTTGAATATTGTCGCTTACTGCTTGCAACTCTGGGTAGGCGGCATTGAGTTTATTAAGGGTTGTTGGGCAAACATCTGGGCATGAAGTAAAGCCGACAAATACTAAACTCCACTTACCTAAAAGCTGCTCATTGGTAAAGGTATTCCCCAATTGGTCTTGCATACTAAAAGGTGCCAGTGGTCTTGGGTTATCAAACAAATAACTTGTTTCAAGTGCCAGATCCGGCCTTGATTTGGTGGCAGTGGCGATTGTTGCGGATGAACTTTTTTGACTAGGGAAAAGCGTAGCAACAGCGACGCCCAAGCCCAGCATAATGAAAGCTAACGCGATAATTTTTTTCACTCATTCACTCCATTATTTTTATCTTTACGTTCACTGTTTTTATCTTCAACTTCACCATGGCGATAAGCACTGATAAAGCGAGTTATACCCATAAGTAGTGATCAACTAATAGCACTAAAAATAAAATCATTAAGTGATAAATCGAGAACTTAAACACATCCATCGCCAGCCCTGGTTTGTCGTGATACTTAAGTTGCCAGGCTTTATAAATAAAGCCACAACTTAGAATGGTTGAACCCACAAGATAAACGGGGCCACACATGCCAACCAGCACTGGCAATAAACAGGCAATAGCCAGTAACAAGGTATATAACAAGATACAAGTTTTAGTAAACTCAACCCCATGGGTGACTGGCAGCATTGGGACATCGACTTTGGCGTATTCTTTTCTACGGTGAATCGCCAGTGCCCAAAAATGCGGCGGCGTCCAAGTGAAGATGATGATAACAAGTAATAGTGCGTTGCCATGTAATTCGTTGGTGACAGCAGTCCAACCCAATAAAGGTGGCATTGCCCCAGCTAAGCCGCCAATGACGATATTTTGCGGGGTAGCGCGCTTAAGATAAGCGGTATACACCACAGCATAACCGATTAAACTGGCAAAGGTTAACCATGCGGTAAGTGGGTTAACTAAGGTATACAAAATAACAAAACCGCCTAAGCCGATAGAAGTGGCAAAGGTCATGGCTTTGATTACCGAGACCTTGCCTTTTGGTAATGGGCGGTTATAGGTACGCGCCATTAAACCATCAATGCGGCGATCAATTAAGTGGTTATAAGCCGCCGCTGCCCCCGCCATCATGGCTATGCCTATCATGCCAAAGATAAGCGGCTGCAATGGCACTGCGCCGGGCAATGCGAGGCACATTCCCACCAGTACTGTCAGTAACATCAGGGCGACCACTTTGGGTTTGGTCATTTCAAAATAGGCGCGCCAAGGTAATTGCGCGCTGCTGGTGCTTGCTGGTATAGACAGAGATTTAGCCATAATAGAATCCTTGCTTAAGCTTTACGCCACAGCGCGTAGTTGATGAAAATAACGGTAAGTAACAATAGCGCTGCGCCGCCGTTGTGCGATACAGCAATCCCTAAAGGCAAATGCATGACAATATTGCTGATGCCAAGGCCCACTTGAATGATCACTAGGGCAAATAACAGCCAAGCACTTTTACGTATTGTGTGTGAGCGTGCTTTAAGTAATTTAAATCCTAACCACACTAAACAGGCAGCGGTAATCACGCCCCAAATACGATGAGTAACATGGATTGTCATGCGGGCAGGGTATTCCAATACGCCATATTCAAAGCTTGGATGTGTCCCTTGAAACGGTGAAAAAGCATCAGCAAATTGCAGATTATCGACCCAGTTACCTTCACATATTGGCAGGGCGGTACAGGCTAATGCTGCGTAATTCGATGACGTCCAGCCGCCCAAAATAATTTGAACCGCCAGTACAATTAAGCAGACCATGGCAAAGGGGGCGAGTTTTCTGGCATAAGTGTCACCACCAGGGATCCGCAGTGGCCGGGTACGTAAATACAGCAGTAGCAGTAAAGCGAATAAACTAAAGCCACCAATTAAATGCCCCATGACTACGATGGGCATTAATTTCATGGTGACGGTCCACATACCTAAGGCGGCTTGAAAGAGCAGTAGGGCGGAAATCAGTATGGGTAGCTTTTTGGGCGCATCGGCTCTTTTTAAGCAGATGATAAGGATGGTTAAAATCAGTAATCCAAGAGTGCCAGCGATATAGCGGTGGATCATTTCCAGCCACGCCTTGTCAGGCTCTAGCGTTTGATTTGGGAATGCAGTCTCAACTTTTGCTATTGCATCAGGCGCGCTAGGCACCACAAGATGACCATAGCAACCTGGCCAATCAGGGCAGCCAAGGCCTGCATCTGACAGCCGAGTGTAGGCACCCATTAATATCACCGTAAAGGTAAATACTAAGGTAAATTTGAGCAGGTTTTTTATCACCATTACCCGACCCTCGATAGTTTAAGCATCTTACGTAAATCGCCAATCATCGACTTACCTTGGGCAATATTTTCTTGCTCGCCCATAATACCTGGGTATTTCATGACTAGGCTACCAAGGGGATCGACAATAATCATTTGCTGCTCTGTCAGTAATGCGGCCATTGCAGGGCTGGCACTGGCTGTAGCAAACGGCACTTGCAGTTTAGTTAAAATTGCGGTGTCGCTATCTGGGGTGAGTAAAATAATTGGGCTGACGCGATCTTGATGTTTACCTAAGGCGATATGGCTTTGATGCATGACATACAAACGTTGCTGACATTGTTCTAGGCATTGGTTTGGTAATAAATACACCAGCTGCCACATATGCGGCTCAGGGTTGGTCATGGCTAAGGTTTGATAATTAAGTTGTGCGCCGATTAGCTCACCTTTGTTAGTGGCGGCGCCGTTATATAAATCTAGGCTCAAGACTAATTTAGCCATAGCCACCGGTAAAATAAATACCAGCAGCAGTAGATATAATGTCTTGTTACCTTTAGGTTTTGCTGGGGAGTTCATACTTGCTCCTCTTGTTACGACTGTTTTTGTTATAGGATGAGTTTTTACTTAAGTCACTATTTTTAATTTAGTTACTCTTGTATTTAGGTTTTAACTTTAGGTCTTAATTTTAGGCTTAAATGTTTTCCAACCAAGCCATAGCATTAGCGATAAAAATACTGCTGCCATGGTGAACCATTGCAATGCATAGCCTTGGTGTTTTTGGGCTGACAGTGGAATAGGTGTCCAAGGTTTTGCTAGATTCATATTTGGTGTTACATCGGGCTGCAGTACTGCCGGTGCCAGTTGATGACCTATTTTCTCTGCTAAGGCCACGAGATTTAAATTTTGAAAACGGATCACGTCACGGTTTTCTACTGTAAATTGTTCCACATAAAGTTGGTCACTTAAGGGATTGGTTTGGCGCTGATACACTCGACCTGTGAGCTGATATTGCGCCGCAGGCAATGGCGCTAAATCGGGTAATATGCGGCGGTCTTTATTCGCTGCAGTAAAGCCTAGTTCAACCAGTAGCCATGGCTCTGTGGCTGATATTGCAAATACTTGATAAGCCAGATAACCCACTTGGCCGTTATAAACTTGATTATCAAGCAGTAATATTTGTTCATTAACGGGCTTAGCGGTGACGTTAATGCGATAACCCGTTAGTGGACCGCTGCTATCTAGCGTTAAAAAAGTGTGGTAATCCAATTCACTGGACGCTTGCCTTTCACTTAAGGTGGCTTGCCAAGCTTGTTTTTGAATTCCTCTATCAAGTTGCCATAAACCGAGCTTGACCAAAATAGAAAACACACTCACAGTAACAACTAGCAATAACCCAGTAGAAAGTCGCCAAACGCGCAAAGGAGAGCCCGTGGGAACCTTAGATACCTTAGTTATTTTCAAGCTTGTTTTAGTACTGCTGCTTGTATTCATATTATTTAATTTAGCCAGAGCCCTATTTATTATGGTTAAAGCGGAAAATAAACAATCTATGAGCCAATATTTAGGTCGTCGAGTGATCTTTTCTGCGTTAGTGATGTTGTTATTGTTACTGGCCTTAGGATTTGGCTGGATAAGCCCAAATCCTAGACCTTATTAGCTTTGCAGCCTTATAAGACGTACACGAAAATAAATAAGCATAACCACACCACATCAACAAAATGCCAATACCAACTTCCGGATTGAAAGGCGAAATGATTATCTGGGGTGAAGTGACCTTTCAATACTCTAAAGAACAGGATTATTAGAAATACTGTGCCTAAGGTGACGTGCATACCGTGAAAGCCAGTTAGCAAAAAGAAGGTGTTACCATAAATCCCTGAGGTGAGTGTGAGCCCCATTTCTTGGTAGGCATGGACATACTCTTCAACTTGTAAAAACAAGAAGCCGATACCCAGCAAAATAGTCAGTCCTAACCAAACCTTCAGTGCGCCACGTTTTGATTTTTCTAACGACACATGGGCAAAGTGCAAGGTGACTGAAGAGGTCAGTAGAATGAGGGTGTTATACAGCGGCAATCCGCCCCAACCCATGGCTTCAGTGGTGGTACCATCTGGGGTTTTCACTAGCGGCCAAATGGCTTCAAATGTTGGCCACAATACCTCATGGGTCATGGCATTATTTGATGCACCGCCGAGCCAAGGTATTGCTACCATTCGAGCGTAAAACAATGCCCCAAAAAATGCCCCGAAAAACATGATTTCTGAGAAAATAAACCAGCTCATGCCTTGTCTAAAAGAGCGATCCATTTGCGCTGAATATAAACCTGACATTGACTCATCAATGATATTTTTAAACCAGCCAAACAGCATAAATATAATTACAGCAATACCCGCGATTAGGGTGTAGCCGCCAGAAGATTGTTCAGTTGAAAGTTGTTGGATGTAGGTACCTGCGCCAAATGCAATCAGAAATAATCCGATAGCGCCGGTAATTGGCCAGATACTTTGCGCTGGCACGTAGTAGTTTTCATGTTTTGTTGTCATCTTGCTGCTCCTTGCTCTATGGCTGCAGTCTGCTTGTCTGTAATATCATAGAGGGTATAAGAGAGAGTCAAAGTGTTAATGGATTCAGGTAAATCCGCATCCACGTAAAAAATTAACGGTAATTCAGCATCGGCCATTGCTGCTAGGGGTTGCTGATTGAAGCAAAAGCACTCGGTCTTATTAAAATAAGCCGCGCCTTGGCCTGGCGATACCGAGGGTATTGCTTGGCCTACGAGGTTATTTGAAGATAAGTTTTTCGCTAAAAACGCAGTACGTGTGAGTTCGCCGGGGTGAACCTGCATGCGGTTCACTTTTGGCACAAACTCCCACGGCATATTGCTTTGTACTTGGGCAATAAACTCAATGGTTACAGTACGGTCTTTATCAATCACCACAGCCTCATAACTGCTGGCAGTACTTTGGGTTTTTCCATTAATCCCCAAGGCATCGCAAAGCACGTCATACAAAGGCACTAGCGCAAAACCAAAGCCGAACATACCTATTGAACCCAGTACTAGGCCAATAAGTAAATTACGGTTTGATTTTGTTGGCTGGCTCATATCATTTAACCTCTGGTGGGGTGGTAAATGAGTGATAAGGCGCAGGACTGGCAATAGTCCACTCTAACCCTTCAGCACCTTCCCATGGCTTATCCGCAGCTTTTTCGCCGCCCTTGATACATTTCAGTACCACAGCGAGGAAAATCAGTTGTGATAAACCAAAGGCAAAACCACCAATAGAGACAATTTGGTTTACGTCAGCAAACTGAATTGCATAGTCTGGAATACGACGTGGCATGCCTGCTAAGCCTAAAAAGTGCATTGGGAAAAACAGTACATTCACTGAAATAACACTGCACCAGAAATGCCAACGACCTAATGTTTCGCTATACATGTATCCTGTCCATTTCGGTAGCCAGTAATATGCTGCAGCCATAATGGAAAATACTGCGCCAGTCACCAGTACATAATGAAAATGCGCTACCACAAAGTAAGTATCATGGTATTGGAAATCCGCTGGGGTGATCGCTAGCATCAAGCCAGAGAAGCCACCGATGGTGAATAAGATGATGAATGCAATGGCGAACAGCATCGGGGTTTCGAAGGTGATTGAGCCGCGCCACATAGTTGCAACCCAGTTAAACACTTTCACCCCAGTAGGCACTGCGATTAACATGGTGCAGTACATGAAGAATAGCTCTGCAAATACTGGCATCCCGGTGGTGAACATGTGATGCGCCCAAACTAGGAAGGACAAAATCGCAATACTTGAGGTGGCGTATACCATGGAGGCATAACCGAAAAGCTTTTTACGGCTAAAGGTGGGAATAATGGCCGAGATAATCCCGAATGAAGGTAAAATCATGATGTAGACTTCGGGGTGGCCAAAGAACCAGAAAATATGCTGGAACATCACAGGGTCGCCGCCGCCAGCAGCATCAAAGAAGCTGGTGGCAAAGTATTTATCAGTCAGTACCATGGTTACTACACCTGCCAATACCGGCATCACTGCTATTAGCAAGAAGGCGGTAATCAGCCAAGTCCAGACGAACAATGGCAGCTTCATCCAAGTCATACCCGGAGCACGCATATTAACAATGGTCACCACCACGTTAATAGCACCCATGATCGAGCTTATGCCCATAATGTGAACTGAGAACACAAATAATGCTGTGCTATCAGGGCTATAGGTTGTTGACAGTGGTGCATAGAAAGTCCAGCCAAAGTTGGGGCCTCCACCTTCCATAAATAGCGAGCTAAGTAGAATCGCAAACGCGAAAGGTAAAATCCAAAAGCTCCAGTTATTCATCCGCGGTAGTGCCATATCTGGCGCACCAATCATCATTGGAATGAGCCAGTTAGCTAAGCCGGTAAAGGCTGGCATGACTGCGCCAAATACCATAATCAAGCCATGGACTGTGGTCATTTGGTTAAAAAAGTTAGGTTCAACTAACTGTAAACCGGGTTGGAATAACTCAGCACGAATGACCATGGCCATTGCGCCGCCGGTTAAAAACATAATGAAACTAAACCACAGATACATTGAACCAATATCTTTATGGTTAGTGGTTAAAACCCAGCGCATAATGCCTTTTGGCGCCCCATGATGATGGTCATCATGGTGATCGTCGTGAGCGGCTGGTGAATCTTGTGTAATTGTGCTCATTTTAATCCCTTACTTTCCGTGACCAACAACATCAGCAGCCTGAACTGCATCGCCAGAGTTATTACCCCAGGCATTTCGCTCATAAGTCACCACTGCAGCAAGCTGTTGTGGCGTAAGTAGCGAGTTAAATGCTTGCATTGCCGTGCCAGGTTTACCATTGATGACAATATTAAGATGATCCGTCACTGGACCGACGATGAGTGGGCTGCCTACTAATGAAGGGAACGCGCCAGGTAAGCCAGTACCAGCAGCTTGGTGACATGCAGCGCAGCTAGTCATATAGACTTGCTCGCCCATGGTCATTAACTCATCCATCGTCAAGTCATCCAATACCACAGCTTTAACTTCTGCTGCTTGTGTTGCCGCTTCAGTCACAGCTTGTGTTGCAGTGTCTTCAAGTTGTTCAGCTGTAGGTAAGCTTGCTGGTAAAGTCACAGGCGTTGACGTGTCTGCGGTAGAAGTGCCTGCACTAGGAGCGTCTGCAGTGGTTGGTGTAGCGCTAGAATTTGTCCCATTGCCACTCACATCAGCCGCTTGCACGGTATCGCCAGAGTCATTACCCCAAGCATTACGCTCATAAGTGACTACTGCAGCAATTTCAGTTGCCGTTAGCTGCTTGGCAAACGCTTGCATCGCAGTGCCAGGCTTACCATTAACGACAATATCGATATGGCCAGACACTGGGCCTTTAATCATTGGACTGCCAATTAGGGAAGGGAAGACGCCAGGTAAACCAGCACCATTAGGTTGGTGGCAAGCCGCGCAGCGACCCATGTAGATTTGTTCGCCTTGGGCCATTAACTCGTCATAGCTAAGGGTTTGGCTCAGTGAGGCTTGTGCAGCGGCTTTAGCATCGACAGCAAATTGCTTTTGGTCGATTAGCCATTGGTCAAAGTCTGCTTCAGAAACGGCTTCAACAACAATAGGCATAAAGCCATGATCTTTACCGCATAGTTCGGCACATTGGCCTCGATAAGTACCTATTTTATCGATTTTAGTCCAAGCTTCATTGATGAAACCAGGATTTGCATCTTTTTTAACGGCAAATGCTGGTACCCACCAAGAGTGGATAACGTCATCCGAGGTCATTAAAAAACGTACTTTACGATTTATTGGTAAAACCAGCGGCTTATCGACCTCTAAAAGATAGGTGTCGGTTTTATCTGCGGTGCCAGTAATTTGGTCTGCTGGGGTAGATAATAAACTGAAAAACTCGACATCTTCATTGAAATAGCTGTAATGCCATTTCCATTGAGAGCCCGTCACTTTGACTGTCAGTTCAGCATCGCTGGGATCTTCCATAGCAATCAGCGTTTTTGTTGCTGGGATTGCCATGCCAATTAGGATTAGAAATGGCAATACTGTCCAAGCTATTTCAACCTTGGTACTGTCATGAAAGTCGGCTGCAACTGCACCCTTAGATTTTCTGTGATAGATCATGGAATAAATCATGATCCCAAAGACCACGACACCAATGGCGCAACAGATATACAAAATAATCATATGCAGGTCGTAAACCTGGCCACTGATCTCTGTTACACCTTGAGTCATGTTTAAGGGCATCTCTGCCGCTGTGAGTGGGGTTGCAAGCAACGCCACCATTAATCCGTACAACAATCGCTTCACAAGACTACTCCTCTGCTAATTGCGAATTGCAATTACAAAGAAAAGCCACACAGTAATACTCTGCTCTATGCAAACTTTTCATACCCGAAAAAGTTTGATCATTTCAAAGTACACGGTGGCTTTGAGCTTGAAAACTCAATTATGTTATTACGTTACGGTGCCACACTTGTACCTAATACTGAACTTATCAATTATATTTGACGCTTTACATTCAAGGCTTTCTATACCGCACGGTACCAGCTCAATCTTTTAATAGCGTTTGTATCTTTTTGACATTTATTCTCGGCAGTACGATAAATTGTTACTACCTTGTTAACTACATTACTTGGAGATTAAATATTGATCAAGATCACTTTATCATCTAATTTGCTGAAAAAAGTGCAAAAAAAAGCCCCTCAGCGTAGTGAAGGGCTTTTTTAGTCATATTTTACTAGTGAAACGAGGTAAGGTTTACCCGAGTCTGTACTGCTAAAGTTTGCGTTAATGGGTCGCCTTCAGGTAAGTGAGTATTTACATCTTCAATGATAAGCCCTTGGGCTAAGGCATTTTTGGCAACCAATTGAATGCGGCGATTGTCGCGGGCATCTAATGGTGGTGTCCAAGTAATTACTGCACTTGAAGTACCGTTAGTGAGCGCTTTTTCCATCGCCCACAGGGTTTCGACTTCATCTTTGGTGTGAACTAACAATACTCTGTCCATACGAACATTGGCATTAGCAAGAATTTGCTTATAACCGATATGCGGCGGATTAATCAGTACAATCCAAAGGCCTTGCTGACTTAAAATGGCTAACTGACTGCATAATTGAGTCAATTCAGTTAAGCCTTGGTTTTGGGTGCGCTTGGTTTCAATCCCTTGTTTAGTGGGTAAGGGATCAGATGCCATATCTACCCATAATCCAGGGTGACGCGGTGCATTGCCTATTAATGTGTTCATAACCAACCTCCATTACGAATAACGCCAACAGCAAGCCCTTCAATCGTTAGGTTTTGGCAACTTAAATCAACTTTAATCGGCTCATATTCTGCATTTTCAGCATGTAAATAAATAATATTGCCTTTCTTTTCAAATCTTTTCACGGTTACATCGTCTTCAAGACGTGCCACTACAACTTGACCATTGGTGGCAGTTTGCATTTTATGCACTGCTAATAAGTCGCCCTCTAAAATACCAATGTCTTTCATACTGTCGCCTCGAACGCGTAGTAAGAAATTAGCATTGGGCTTAAACATTTCTGGGTCAACTTGGAAATACTGTTCAACATGCTCTTGAGCAAGGATAGGTTCACCTGCAGCAACTTGGCCGATAAGTGGTAAGCCTGCTTCAACTTCCTCCTCCACCTGCACCATGCGGATCCCGCGAGAGGTACCAGGAATAATTTCAATACAGCCTTTTTTTGCCAGTGCTTTTAAGTGTTCTTCAGCGGCATTGGCGCTTTTGAAGCCTAATCGAGTTGCAATTTCTGCACGAGTTGGCGGCATACCTGTTTCGGCGATATTACATTTAATTAGCTCTAATATTTCAGCTTGGCGTGGCGTTAAAGGTCTCATATTGATTCCTGTTTTTTTATACAGTGACTGTCATTATATACAGTATCGGTGGTCGCGCAAGTATTAACCAAATTAATTTAACTATTATCATCTAATTCTTGTTGGCTATATATGGGGGCACGGTTAAGTATATGTAATTTAATTATTTAGTTAATGAAGGTAAGTCAGCTTTTTAAACCGATGAAATTGGCTATTTCTCACATCGTTTGTTTAAACAGTATATTTATACAGTAGTGTTGATTGAAAATAGGTTGGTTGTTATTCGGATATGGCTATTTTTTACTGAACAAATATTCTCTGTATAGACCCTTGTTAGTGAAACTGAACCATTATCTGGTATTCTATGGCCAATTAATTGATGTTGAATATGCGAACACTCATGTTAAAACCTGACTCAATCATAGCAAAATCATTACGTTGGATTCAAAAACTGATGGTGCACACGGTTGTTGTGCCTGAAGATCCCTTTGCCGATCTGAACTTAGACCCAGATAAACCAGTGGTCTATGTGATGAAGACAGAATCACTCAGTGATATTGCGGCATTAAATGAAGTGACCGCCAAATATGGCTTACCGAGCCCTTATGAGCGACTAGACGTTGATGGCTTAAATACCCCTAGAATTGTGTGTATTGAAGGTCGTAAGCCTCTATTTGGCAAGCGTTTAAGTGGCGAAAAATTTGTTGATAACTTCACCAGCTTATTAGCCTTACATAAAAAAAATGATCAACTTGATATTCAATTGGTGCCAGTGAGTCTGTATTGGGGACGTATCCCTGGTAAAGAAGATGACACCATGACCGCAGCCGTATTTGAGCGTGAAAACCCGACCTGGTTACGTAAATGGTTGATGATTTTGTTCTTAGGTCGCCATAGCTTTATTCAATTCTCAAATGCTATGTCGCTACGTTATATGGCTGATGAACACGGCACTGATGTCAGTATTGCGCATAAACTTATCCGTGTGGCGCGAGTGCACTTTAGACGCCAACGTAAAGTGATGACAGGCCCACAACTGCCAAATCGTCAGGCAATGTTCAACTCATTATTAAAGTCTGATGCCATTGCTCAAGCGATAAAAGAAGAAGCGCTTAATAAAAAAATTCCTGAAGACAAAGCCCGCGAAAAAGCTATTCAGTATTTAGATGAAATTGCAGCGGATTACTCAGACAGCTTAGTGCGTATTGCTGAGCGCTTTCTTACTTGGTTGTGGAATAAGTTATACAGCGGTATTAGCATTAAAAGCGCTGAAAAAGTGCGTAAGCTGCATCATGATGGTCATGAAATTGTCTATGTGCCTTGCCATCGTAGCCACATGGATTACCTACTGCTGTCGTATATTTTGTATTACCAAGGCATGGTGCCGCCGCATATTGCCGCCGGTATTAATTTAAACTTTTGGCCAGCAGGCCCTATGTTCCGCCGTGGTGGTGCTTTCTTTATTCGTCGTAGCTTTAACGGTAATAAACTTTATACCGCAGTGTTTCGTGAGTATTTAGATCAGTTATTTGCTAAAGGCTATTCGGTTGAATACTTCACCGAAGGTGGTCGTTCTCGTACCGGTCGTTTATTAGCGCCTAAGACCGGCATGTTAGCGATGACAGTTAACTGTGTACTGCGGGGCATTGAACGCCCAGTAACCTTAGTGCCAGTTTATCTTGGTTATGATCATGTGATGGAAGTGTCCACCTATCATAAAGAGTTAAGCGGTAAGAAAAAGCAAAAAGAATCAGTGTGGCAGGTCTTTGGTGCGCTGCGTAAATTAGGCAACTTTGGCCAAGGTTACGTTAACTTTGGCGAGCCAATCAATGTGCAGCAATTTTTAAATCAACAATCGCCAAATTGGCGTGAAGAAATTGCTCAAGATCCGGATCAAAAGCCATCATGGTTAACGCCAGCAGTAAATGTATTGGCCAATAAAGTGATGACTAACATCAATGGCGCCGCCGCAGCGAGTTCGGTGACATTAGCAAGTATGGCGCTGCTGGCTTCAGAGCAAAACGCCCTGCAGCGCAGTGAGCTTGAAACCCAGCTAGACCTCTACCTGAAAATCTTAAAGGATGTTCCTTATACTGAGTATGCGTCGGTGGCTGAGGGCTCAGCTCATGACCTAGTTGAGCAATGTTTGTCGCTGAATAAATTTACCTCAACCACAGATGCCATCGGCGAAATTATCGCAATTGAAGATAGCTCAGTGATTGCGATGAGCTATTATCGCAATAACATAATTCATCTAATGGCAGTGCCTTCATTAATCGCCAGTTGCTTGGTGCAATATGAAGAATTTAGCCGAGAAAAAATCCAGCAAATTGTTAATGATTTTTACCCATTATTGAAAGCTGAGCTGTTTATGGGCATTGAAGATTTAAGTGCCTATGTGGATCAAGTGCTTGATTTGTTTGTTGAACAAAAGCTAATTTCCGGTAGCGATCACTTTGAAGTCAATCAAAGTAATGTCACTCAGTTAATGTTATTGTCCGCCACGGTCAGTGAGACCCTACAGCGTTACGCGATTATCTTTAATTTACTGGCTTACAAACCAGAAATTGAGCGTTCTGATTTAGAAAGCGCCAGCCATTTATTGGCTCAGCGTTTAGGTGCTTTACATGGAATTACTGCGCCTGAGTTTTATGATAAAAAGCTCTACAATAATTTGAGTGTGAAATTAAAAGAATTAGGGTATTTATCCGCTAACGATAATCAATTTGAAGTCATCCGAATACGTGATCATGCCAATGGTATGCTGCGTTTATCTGTTCGAAAAACCATTGTTGATAGTGTCACAATGGAACATGGGTAATAACTAATTTTATGAGTTCGACACAATCTCAACCGCAAAATAAATCCTTATTGGGCGGTGCTATGATCATCGCCGGTACCACAGTCGGTGCTGGTATGTTTTCTTTGCCTGTGGTCAGTGCAGGCATGTGGTTTGGCTATTCATTAGTCATGTTAATTGGTATTTGGTTTTGTATGCTGGTGTCAGGTCTGATGCTACTTGAAACCAATTTGCATTTTAAACCCGGTGACAGTTTTGACACCTTAACTAAGGTAACCTTAGGCCAGTTTTGGCGGATTATTAACGGGTTATCTATTGCTTTTGTGTTGTACATCCTGACCTATGCTTACATCAGTGGTGGTGGCTCGATTGTTAATCACACCCTTGCGGGGATGGGGATTAACTTACCTCAACCGATCGCAGGGTTAGTGTTTGCCGTCGTACTTGCTGCAGTGGTGATCATCAGTACCAAAGCGGTTGATCGCATTACCACCATTATGATTGGCGGGATGTTAATTACCTTTTTTCTCGCCATCGGAAATCTGCTGATTGATATTGATAGCGCAAAATTATTAATGCCAGATGGTGAGGCGAGTTTCTCGCCTTATATTTTAGCGGCGCTACCTTTTGGGCTGGCCAGTTTTGGTTACCACGGCAATGTGCCAAGCCTAGTTAAGTATTACGGCAAACAACCTAAAGTGATTTTAAAAGCCATCTTTATTGGTACGTTTATCGCCTTAGTGATTTATAGCTGCTGGTTAGTGGCAACCATGGGCAACATTCCCCGTAGTCAGTTCAGCGACATTATTGCCCAGGGCGGCAATATGGGTGTGTTAGTGGGCGCTCTGTCAGATGTGATGGCGAGTAAATGGCTTAATACCATGTTGACCTTGTTTGCTAATCTTGCTGTGGCGTCATCATTCTTAGGGGTGACCTTAGGCTTGTTTGATTATCTAGCTGACTTATTTGGCTTTGAAGAAAGCAATAATGGCCGCATTAAAACAGCTGCGATCACCTTTATCCCGCCGACAGTATTAGGTTTGTTATTCCCTAATGGTTTCTTGATTGCCATTGGCTTTGCGGCATTAGCGGCGACCATTTGGGCGGCGATAGTGCCAGCCATGATGGCATACAAATCGCGCAAAATGTTCCCTGATGAGAAGAGCTTTAGAGTCCCAGGTGGTACGCCATTGATTGTGGTGATTATTGCATTCGGTGTCATCACCGGCGCATGTCATTTGTTGGCGATGGCTGAGTTACTGCCAGTTTATAAATAATACTTTAGCTAGATAAAGTGGTGTTTAAACACCGAAATGACCTCCAAAAAGCCCTTTGAAAAGGGCTTTTTTATGGGCGTTTTCTAGCAAGTAAGGATGTGACTGTTAGCATTTTGACTAAAGGTGTGTGTAATTTACGACTTGTGACCGATAGTGACTAGCCATGGCTTGCTGATATTGTTGTCTATATAAGGCTATGATTTTAAGTTGTATTTATTATTTAAATGTCATTTTTTATACGAATAACCAACCATTATTGCCAACTCGACTTTAGCTTTAAAAGTGTCTTAACTTAAAGAGTGTTGTCATTTAGGTTCAGCTTAAACCTTTATTCTTATAAGTCATTATCAACAGCAGGGTGAGGTGTATGAAGGTGTCACACTATAAACAAGGGCAACCTTGTTGGGTCGAACTTGCCAGTCATGATTGGTATGCCGCGAAAGCATTCTACCAAAGCCTATTTCAGTGGCAGGCTGATGATATGCCCATGCCTGAGGGTCATTACACTATGTTGCAGTTAGCGGGTGATGACATTGCGGCTATGTATCAAATGCCCAAAGAGATGGAGAGTTTGCCAACCCATTGGCAGCTTTATTTTGCCGTTGATGATGTTGAGGCGACAATTAAAGCCATTAGGCTTGCGGGTGGACAAATTATTGCAGGCCCTCACTCTGTTGGTGATTCAGGGATTATAGCTGTGTGCCAAGATCCTGATGGCGCACGATTTTCAATCTGGCAGGCCATTAACCATATCGGCATTAAGCGCTCATTTGAGCCCAATACTTTGTGCTGGGTTGAATATATGTGTCGAGAACTTGGCTCGTCGACCGATTTTTATACCCAAGCGCTTGGCTTTGAGACTAACAGCCTTGATATGTCTTCAATGGGCATAGCTGATTACGTGCAATGGCTGGTGGATAAGCAAGCCATTGGCGGTATGATGCAAATGACGTCCGAGTGGGGTGATACCCCGCCCCATTGGATGCTGTATTTTAGTGTGCAAGATTGTAATGCTATGGCTCAAGATGCCGAAGCTCTAGGCGGGCGAATTTGTGTCCCGCCTACGGATATTCCGGATGTGGGTCGTTTTGCGGTGATTGATGATCCCCAAGGCGGCACTTTTTCAATTATTGCATTGACCGAGGTAGCGTCTGAAGTAGAATAATTGCTTGAAAGTTAAACTGTAAATCTAATCAAGGAAGACTTATGACACTCACAAAGGACGAAAAACTCGCGGTAATTCAAAAGAAAATGACCATGGTGGCAGTCATTGATTTTCCTGGCACGTTATTAATGGCGGCGGGTTTATATGGCTTGTTTGCAGGTTTTGATACAGCGGCTTATCCGATGCTGGCGAAGCCAATACTGCTGTTTGCTATGGTTGGAGTCGGAGGTTGTATTATGGTTTGGGGTCTTTTAAGGATGATGCAACTGGCACGAGAAAAGCAAGGCGTACTCAGTGAACCAAGCTAACAAGCTTATATTCAGCTTGTGGCTTTATAGATAAAAAGGCGCCTTAAGCGCCTTTTTTAGTGTTTATGAGTGACTTTGTAAACCTAGTTACTGAGTTTACGACCATAGATTAGTAAATAAATGGCTGGAATAACAAACAGCGATAGCAGCGGCGCAGTGACCATGCCACCAACCATAGGTGCGGCAATTTTCTGCATCACTTCGTTACCGGTTCCTGTGCCCCACATTATCGGCAGTAAGCCAAAAAATATGGTCGCAACTGTCATCGCTTTGGGGCGAATCCGCATTACAGCACCTTCAATCAATGCTTGGCGTAAATCATCTTTGCTATTGAGAGTGTCATTGTATTTGCGGTCTCTAATACTGTTGTTGAGATACACCTGCATCACCACGCCAAATTCAGCGGCGACCCCCGCAAGGGCAATCATCCCCACAGATACCGCAACCGAAAAGTTGAAGTTCAGTAGATATAAAAACCAGGCACTGCCTACTAAGGCAAAGGGTAAACTCAGCATAATTACTGAAGCTTGAGCAAACGAGTTAAAGGTCAGCATCAGTAATATAAAAATAACTGCCAGCATTAGTGGAATGACTAACTCCATCTTGGCTTCAACACGCTGCATATATTCATATTGACCCGCAAAGCTGTAGCTATAACGTGCTGGCAAAGTGATTTGCTGGCCTAAGGCTATTTGCGCTTGCTCGATATATTCGCCGATAGAAATATCTTTAATATCGACAAACACCCATGAGATTAAACGGCCATTTTCACTGGCAAGCATGGGCGGTCCATCACTGATGGTTATGTCGGCTAAAACGCTTAATGGCAGATATTTACCGGTTTTGGTTAATACCGGTAAATCTCTGAGTTTTTCGATGCTGTCACGTAACTCTCGTGGATAACGAATGTTAATTGGGTAACGTTCTTGACCTTGAATTGATTCCCCTATATTCATACCGCCTATGGCGATTTGCACCACATCTTGGATGTCACTTAGGGTCATACCATATCGAGCTGCATTTTTTAGTTTCGGCTCAATATCGATATAACGTCCACCACTACTTCGCTGCGCAAATGCTGATGTTGTGCCTGGCACTTGGCTCATTACCGCTTCGATTTCAGCGCCAATTTTTTCCAGTTCGGCCACATCTGAACCCGATATTTTAATGCCGACAGGTGTTCTAACCCCGGTGGACAGCATATCGATACGAGTTTTTATCGGCTGCACCCATGCGTTAGTCATGCCGGGCACTTTCACCGTTCTCTGTAATTCAGCAATAATAGATTCTAAGGTCACGCCTTCACGCCATTGAGCATGTGGTTTAAGCATGATGGTGGTTTCAAGCATGGTTAATGGTGCAGGATCGGTAGCGGTCATCGCGCGGCCCACTTTACCAAATACTCTTTTGACCTCTGGTACCGTTTTAATCAATCTATCGGTTTGCTGTAAAATTTCAGCGGCTTTACCTGCACTGACACTTGGCAGGGTTGTAGGCATATAAAGTAAATCACCTTCAGCGAGTTCTGGCATAAACTCAGAGCCCATCTTTGTCATCGGATAGTAAGCACTGGCTAAAATGACCAGCGCTAATAAGATGGTGAATTTAGGAAATTTTAATACCAGTTTGAGTAATGGCTGGTATATGGCAATCAAAAATCGACTGATGGGGTTTTTGCGTTCATCAGGGATATTACCGCGCACAAAATAACCCATTAATACTGGGATCAAGGTGATGGCCAGTATTGCAGAAGACGCCATAGCAAAGGTTTTAGTAAACGCCAGTGGGTGGAATAAACGGCCTTCTTGAGCTTCCAGTGCAAATACAGGAATAAAGCTTAAGGTGATGATTAGCAAGCTAAAGAATAGCGCAGGCCCTACTTCAACAGAGGCCTCTTTAATTAGTTGCCAGTGGGCTTCACCTTCGGGTGGTTTACCGTGCTCAGCCCGATATCGCTCTAAATGTTTATGGGCGTTTTCTACCATGACAATGGCGGCATCGACAACGGCGCCTATGGCAATGGCAATACCTCCTAAGCTCATGATGTTGGCATTAACCCCCATAAAATGCATGATAATGAAACTGCTTAATATAGATAATGGCAGGGTGATTATGGCAACCAGTGTTGAGCGAGCATGTAATAGAAATAGTAAGCAAACTAGGCCAACGACCAGCATCTCTTCCATCACTTTGTGCATCAGATTATCCACAGAATTGAGGATAAGTTCTGAGCGATCGTAAGTGATAACTAATTCAACCCCTTCAGGTAAACCGCTTTCAATTTGCTTAATCTTTTGTTTAACATTATTAATGGTTTCAAGGGCATTCTCGCCATAGCGCATAACCACAATGCCGCCAACGACTTCACCTTTACCATCAAGTTCAGCAATACCACGACGCGCTGCAGGGCCTGTTCGCAGCTGCGCCACATCTTTCATTAATACTGGTGTGCCAGCATCAGATAACACCCCTAAAGGAATTTCGGCAAAATCTTCAATGTTTTGTCGATAACCCGATGAAGTAATCATGTACTCGGCTTCGGCCATTTCAATAACCGAGCCACCGACAGAGCTATTAGAGCTTGCTAGCGCATTTTTAACCGTCATCAAATCGATTTGATAAAGGGCGAGTTTATGTGGATCTACCACGATTTGATAAGACTGCTCCATGCCGCCAATCGTAGCAATTTCAGATACGCCTTCGACACTTTGTAATTCCAGTTTTAAAAACCAGTCTTGCAGTGAACGCAGCTGGGCTAAATCGTGATTACCTTGTCTATCGACTAAGGCGTATTGAAATACCCAACCGACACCAGAAGCATCAGGCCCTAATGTTGGCGTTACCCCGTCAGGTAACTGATCTTGGGTTTGCGATAGGTATTCTAAAACTCGTGAGCGAGCCCAGTAGATATCGGTATTATCTTCGAAAATGATATAGACGAATGAGTCGCCAAACATCGAAAACCCACGGACCGTCTTAGCACCAGGAACCGCGAGCATGGCTGTGGACAGTGGATATGTAATTTGATCTTCGACTAACTGCGGTGCTTGACCTGGATATGAGGTCTTAACAATCACTTGCACATCAGATAAGTCCGGCAGGGCATCCAATGGGGTGGTGCGCATGGCTTGATAACCGATCACTGCAACCACTAAGGTGAGTAATAACACCATCGCACGTTGCTTTATCGAAGCACTGATTATTTTCTCTAGCATGAGAGTGCTCCTTAGTGGTTATGGGCTGCAGGCGCTTTATCTGCGCCGCTTAAACGTAACAAGCTACCTTGAATACTGGCTTCTGAATCAAGCAGGAACTGCCCTGAAACCACCACATGGTCGCCTTCATTGATGCCTTCAATGATCTCTGCTTTTCCTTGCGCAATGATGCCGACTTTTACAGGTACCGAAGTAAATCCGCTATCGTGACGCTGAACTACTACTCGATTTTCACGGCCGGTTAATATCAGTGCTTCTGTGGGAATAGTAATAATGTTGCGTTTAGGGCCGCCAAATAAAGACACATCGACTAAGGTTCCTGGTCGTAGGCTTGCATTTGGATTGGCTAATTTTACTCTGACACGCATGGCGCGAGTGACAGGGTCGAGTTCTGGATAGATATAATCAATGTCAGACTCAAGATCAAATAAGCCTTGGGCCGATGCTGTGACTTCTGCAGGACGGCCTTTTTCTAGCCAGCTTTGTTCATTTTCAAACACATCGGCAATGACCCAAACCGTGGATAAGTCGACTAATTCTATTAAGGCATTACCGGGTTGGATATACATGCCATCACGAATGTCCATTTGGCTGACAACCCCATCTTGCGGGGCATAAAAAGGCACTCTAAAAACAGTTTCGCCGCTGGTTTCTAATTGTTGAATAATTTTTGATGACACCCCTAAAAGCGCTAAACGTTGGCGGGCTTTACGCTCGAGCACACCGCCACGTTGATTGTCTTGCTCCAAATAATCAAGCGCTTGTAAGTAGTCATCTTGAGCGTTAATAAGTTCAGGCGAGTACAACTCATACATTAATTGGCCTTTTTTTATTTTCTGGCCAACATTATTAATATGCAGTTTTTCCACCCAACCAGTTACTCGAGCATGAACATGGGCAATGCTGTCTTCGTTATATTCTACTGTGCCAATGGTTTTAACTAGGCGCCATAAGGTATCTTTTTCAACTTGCTGGGTGCGCATGCCCAAAGCTTGTTGCATGCCGCCAGATACACCAACCACAATTTCTTCAGCTGCGGCGCCTAAAGTGACTTTTTCTAAATTCATTCCACAAATCGGGCAAGTGCCTTGGGTGTCAGACACGATATGCGGGTGCATTGGGCAGACATATTTAATGCTTGGCTCTGCATTCGAGGGTAATAGGCTTGGTTTAACGGTATTAAACACTTTATCTGCAGCACTCTGTGTGGGTTGCACTGCTAGGTTTTCTATCTGTTCATCTTGTGCATGCTGATGTTGGCTATGGTCGACTTCTTCCTCTTCTTTAACCACTAACAACATATTGCACTTTGGGCAGCGGTCACCTTGTTTGTGGCTGCTAACTTCAGGGTGCATCGGGCAGATGTAGGTCGTTTCGGCGCTATGGTCTATGGCAGCCTCAGGGCTAACTTCTTCTAAGAACATATTGCACTTTGGGCAGGTATCACCGGACTTATGACTAATAACTTCAGGGTGCATCGGGCAGATATAGGTCTTCTGAACATTATGTTGAGCGTGTTCATTTGAACTGTGACTAGCTTCCTCTTCTTCATTTGCCACTAGAAACATATTGCATTTAGGACAAGTATCACCTGATTTATGGCTAGTGACCTCAGGGTGCATTGGGCAGATGTAGGTCGTTTCAGCGCTATGGTCTATGGCAGGCTCAGGGCTAACTTCTTCCAAAAACATATTGCACTTAGGGCAAGTATCACCCGACTTATGGCTTATGACTTCAGGGTGCATCGGGCATGAATAGGTGGCTTTTTCTGCATCATGCTGATGCTGGTCAGTCGCAATATGACTATGTGTTACTGCTTGTTGAGCAGCGACTGGGTTAGTGCATAACCCAGCTAGAAAACCCGCAATGGTGATCAATAAAATAGCGTGTTTCATCATAACCTCAAAATACGGCTGGCAAATAAAGCGAACCGTTTATAAAAACTGTAAATACTAGCAAGTATAGGTGTTTAGCTATGGCACAGAGGACAGTGCTAGGCTAAAAATATTCTGTCAGTAATTTAACTAATCGGAGGTCGAAATTCTGGAAGGGTTTTATGGAAGAAAAAGTGTGGCACTGCAGTGGCATCAGCCTTGCTGTTGACTGCTTTTGCGAGAAGGATATCAAATGTGAGCAAATGCCCTGTCATCGAGATAGTAATGCAGTGACCACAATCGATAGCGCAGCCATTTTTGCTGTCACAACAGTTGTTAGCAGCTTTTTTCGATTGGAGCATTGAGCCATCGTCACAACAATGAGTCGTTTTTTGCGGGGCTTGTTCAGTCATAGAGGAATGACAATTAGGGGTATCGGCACTGCTGTGTTGCTTCAGATTTGCTTGGGATGTTTTGTCGTTAAGTATTAACATCTCTGCTGATGAGTGCATGAGAGGGTTAGCGACCATAGCGTAACCATTAGTTATCAAACCTTGGCCTAAAATGGCAAGCAAGGTGATAAATATAATGAAGTGCTGCGGTAACTTAGTGCTCATGTTTTTCCAAAGTGTGTAGCCATCAATAACAATTAAATAGCGCAATAATCTAGTGATAAATCAAGAATCAAAGCTAAATTAAGTTGCTGATGATCTGGCTTAATATAACCCGAAACAATACCCGCAGCAATAAACAGCTTCAGAATATTTATACTCGCTCAAACTAACTAGTGGCAGGGGCTATAATGATTCTATAGCGCAATAAACCTGATTTTTTTACAGTATATTGCAAAGGTAGGTTAATTGTCATTTTTGTGAAGGCTACTTTGCGATTTTGCTATAGCTGTATTAAGTTTAAAGGAGTCAAATTAATTATCATTGAGCCTCAATAGTTAGATCTTGATCTCATTTTGAGCATATATAGGCAACTTATTAATTAAAACATGTTCTTAATTCGTTTTTTTACGGCAAAAACAACCTAGAATAGATTTACTATTTTTAGATCTTAAAATTTATATTTTAGAATTTAAAATCATAAATTAAAAAACTGTTAACTGGAGATGACGATGAACTGGCGTGCACTATTCAAACCGAGCGCAAAATATTCAATTATCGCACTGATCATAGTGGGTGTTGTTATGGGTGTAGTGGGCTATTTCGCCACTCAACAAACTTTACACGCAACAAGTTCAGATGAATTCTGTATGAGTTGTCACAGCAATCACTCATTGAAAGATGAAGTGTTAGCGTCTGCACATGGCGGCGGTAGTGCTGGTGTGACTGTTCAGTGTCAAGATTGTCACCTTCCACATGGCCCAGTTGATTACTTGGTTAAAAAGATTATCGTATCTAAAGATTTATACGGTTTCGTAACTATTGATGGTTTCAACACTCAAGCTTGGTTAGATGAGAACCGTAAAGAACAAGCAGATATCGCACTTAAGTACTTCCAAGCAACAGATTCTGCTAACTGCCAACATTGTCATACGCGCATCTATGAAAACCAGCCTGAGACTATGAAGAAAATGGCTGTCAGAATGCATGAGCGTAACGCTAAGCAAGAAGGCGACAAGAGAAAGACTTGTGTAGATTGTCATAAAGGTGTTGCTCACCCTTACCCTAAAAAGTAAGTGACGATTCATAATCAGGAGTGATGACCTGATTAAGAAAAAACCTCGCCTAGGCGAGGTTTTTTTATGGCTGAATTTCTTTAAATCTAACGGCTACTCGGCTTTATCAAGCTCTAGTACTTTTTGTCGGTATTCAAGTAAACCGAAAACACCAAAAAAATACACTTTAAGATAATCAACAAAAGATAACTTAAGTAAGCTGCTAAACATGGTGTTGAAAATAAGTAATTGGAAAAAATGCATTATTACAGTGATAAAAAATAAGATATTTAACACTATGCTGACTTGGCCTTCAAACGGCATAAATAAGTTATAAAACATCACTAACCACATGATTAAAGTTAAACTTTTACCACCGATAATAAAAAATTTCATGGGTATCCTCTATTAGATTTGTTGCTTGTTTGAAATGCTATTCATCAAGCTGATATTGAAATAAGCGATAGGTTACCTGACCGGCATTTTTTTGCTTGAGCTCAACCCAATTGTTTGGGATCGCTAGCTGGGTTAAATCTGATTCAGTTTCTAGGTAAATTAATGCATTCTCATTTAACCAGTTATGCTCAGCTAATAACGCCATAGTGGTATTGGCCAGCCCTTTACGAAATGGTGGGTCAACAAACACAATATCAAAGCCTTTATCGTTATTCAGACCTTGTTTTAGCAATGCCAGACTGTCGCCACTGATGACATCGGCATTGTCACATTTTAAGGTTTGTAAGTTTTGCTTTAACTGTTTGGCCGCATTGCTCTGCAGTTCGCAAATACGTGCATAGCTGGCGTAACGTGATAAAGCTTCCAGACTTAGGGCGCCACTGCCTGCAAAACAATCTAATACCCTTGCACCTCTGATATCGCTAGCAAGCCAATTAAACAAGGTTTCACGGACGCGATCAGTGGTTGGTCGTAACCCTTCTAAATCATGAATAGGTAGCTTTCGTGAACGCCATTGCCCTGAAATGATCCTGACTTGGCCGCTTGCGGACTTATTTTTGGACATTTTGCCCTCGTGATTTTGCCTGAACAAAGAAAGTGGTAGACTATGCAACCAATTAGAATACTCGATATTTTATACCAAACTGCTGTTTAAAGGTGAGGATTCCTTTTAACAAGTTTAGTATTAATGACTCGAGAAAACTTCTCCGAATTTTATCGCTCATTTAGCATTGGTAGTAGACATGGCAAAGAAAGGTTTTTTTTCGTGGTTTCGTAAAGACAAAACCAAAGAGCAAGAGCGTGTTGCACAAGAGCAACGTATCGCAGAAGAGCAAGCTGCAGAGGCTTTGGCAAAAGAACAGGCCATTGCTGCTGAAGAAGCGGAGCGATTAGCTGAACAAGAACGCGCCGCAGAAGCTGAACGTATAGCAGAGCAACAGCGCTTAGCTGAAGAGTTACGTCTTGCAGAAGCCGAACAGGCGCGTATTGCAGTAGAGGCAGAGCGTATAGCCGAGCAACAGCGCTTAGCTGAAGAGTTACGTCTTGCAGAAGCCGAACAGGCGCGTATTGCAGTAGAGGCAGAGCGTATAGCCGAGCAAGAGCGCTTAGCTGAAGAGTTACGTCTTGCAGAAGCCGAACAGGCACGTATTGCAGCAGAACGTATAGCTGAGCAAGAGCGCTTGGCTGAAGAGTTACGTCTTGCAGAAGCCGAACAGGCAGGTATTGCAGCAGAGGCTGAACATGCCGCCGAGCAACAGCGCTTAGCTGAAGAGTTACGTCTTGCTGAAGCGGAAGAAGAGCGTATTGCTGCAGAAGCAGAACATGTTGCAGAGCAACAGCGTTTAATTGAAGAGCGAAGCCTAGCAGAAGCCGAAGAAGCACACCTTGCAGCTAAAGCTGAACGTGAAGCCGAGCAACAACGTTTAGCGGTTGAGCAGCAGAAATTAGCTGAAGAGCAACGCCTTGTCGAAGCAGAAGAGGCGCGTATTACAGCAGAAGCTGAACGTGTAGCAGAGCTGCAACGTTTGGAGGCAGAGAAACAAAGGTTAGCAGAAGAGCGAAGCCTTGCTGAGGCTGAAGAACAAGCTCGTCTAGCTGCAGAAGCCGAAGCAGCGCGTA
>NZ_JBFRKG010000034.1:0-100665 GCF_041469325.1 Shewanella sp. 10N.286.51.B8 | reverse complement strand
CAAAAAATCACTGTCACCATTAACGGCACAGATGATAAAGCGGTGATTGCGGGTACTTCAACAGCACAGCTAACTGAAGATAAAGACGTTCACGGTGGACAACTCCGCGTTGACGGGACGTTAACCGTTACTGATGTCGATTCAGGACAAAACCAATTCCAAGCCACCTCACTACAAGGTCAGTTTGGTACTCTATCAATCAATGAATTAGGTCACTGGACCTATACCGCCGATAACTCGCAGCCGAGTATTCAAGGTCTTAAAACGGGTGGAACCGTTACCGATACAGTATTAGTTCATAGCGTTGATGGCACTGAGCAAAAAATTACAGTCACCATCAATGGTACTGACGACAAAGCCTTGATTGCGGGCACCTCAACCGCCAACTTAACTGAAGATAAAGACGTTCATGGTGGACAGCTTCGCGTCGATGGTGCGCTGACGGTAACGGACCTCGATGCAGGTCAAAGCCAATTTACCGCCACCTCACTACAAGGTCAGTTCGGCACGTTATCGATTAACAATTTAGGCCATTGGACCTATGCCGCCGATAACTCGCAGCCGAACATTCAAGGCCTTAAAACTGGCGAATCATTAACGGATACTCTCATAGTTCATTCAGTCGATGGCACTGAGCAGAAAGTTACCGTCACCATTAATGGCACTGATGATAAAGCCGTGGTTGCAGGAACAAGTACCGCACAATTAACCGAAGACAAAGACGTCCATCAAGGACAACTTCATGTCGATGGTGCCCTCACTGTTACTGATGTCGATACAGGACAAAACCAATTCCAGGCCACTGTGCAACAAGGTCAATTTGGTGCGCTTTCTTTAAATGAATTAGGTTATTGGACTTACACTGCTGATAATTCTCAGCCAGCGATTCAAGGTCTGAAAACTGGCGAGTCGCTCACCGATACGCTAGTTGTTCATAGTGTTGATGGCACAGAGCAAAAAATCACTGTGACCATTAACGGCACTGATGATAAAGCGGTGATTGGCGGTACAAGTTCAGCACAATTAACCGAAGACAAAGACGTCCATCAAGGACAACTGCATGTTGATGGCGCATTAACCGTTACTGATGTTGATAATGGTCAAAATCAATTCCAAGCCACAGTACAACAAGGACAATTTGGCTCACTGGCGTTAAATGAATTAGGTCACTGGACTTATACGGCTGATAATTCACAACCATCTATTCAAAGTTTAAAAACAGGTGAAACGGTAACTGATACCTTAGTCGTTCATTCTATAGATGGCACCGAGCAACAGATCACAGTCACCATCAATGGCACTGACGATAAAGCTGTTATTACTGGAATTTCAACAGGTGACGTTGATGAAGGTCATGGCAGTTTTGGCGATATGTCACCAGATTATGCACAACCTGGTATGGCTAAACTTGGACAAGCTGCATTAACCGCTGATGGCAAGTTAGATATTGTTGACCCTGATACTGGTGAATCACAGTTTGACTCTAAAGGCGGTGCTTGGAACAATTCATACCACGGACAATATGGACATTTATTGTTAAACAGTGATGGAACTTGGCATTATGACGTGACGGTTGGCAGCGTAGATTGGGTCGGCAATAGAAAAACAACTATTGGCTCTACTATAGATAAACTCGGAGAAGGACAAACATTAACTGATACAATCACTATCCAATCAAAAGATGGTACTTCCCACGACATTGTTATTACCATTCATGGTGATAATGACCGCCCTTACTGTTCATCTGAAGTTGTGATTGTAAATGGCAGCGAAGATACCCGCCAAACTCTGACTACCGCACAACTGCTGGCTAATACCGTGGACGTCGATACAAACGATGCTGGATTACTCACAATTGAAAACCTGCATGCCGACCACGGCTCCATTTTGAACAATGCCGATGGTAGCTTCACCTTTACGCCTGAAACAGACTATAACGGCTCGGTGCATTTTAATTACGATGTCAAAGATGCCCACGGCGGTATCACCCATACAGGTGCGTCAACCACGCTCGCGGCAGTGGGTGATGCTGCAATTATCACTGGCGTTGATACTGGTTCAATAACCGAAAACAGCGCGGGTGTCGACATGTCACCTGACTATGCTCACTCAGGCATAGCCACACTTGGCAATACAACACTCTATGCTGATGGTAAGCTGACCATCACAGACCCCGATGTAGGCGAGTCAGGATTTGAACGCCAAGGAAGCAATGGTTACGACTATCACGGCACCTATGGCGATCTAATCTTACTCACCGATGGCACCTGGCATTACCATGCCGATGCTGGGCATCTATCAGGTATAGGTGCTAGACCCACAACTCGCGGCACCGCAATTGACCAACTCGGCGAAGGGCAAAGCCTAACCGATACTATTACGGTTCACTCAAAAGATGGTACAACACACGACATCGTTATCACCATTCACGGCAGTAACGACAAGCCCTATTGTTCATCTGAGGTGGTGCTACAAAGTGGCAGCGAAGATACACGCCAAACCCTGACTACCGCACAACTGCTTACTAATACCGTCGATGTCGATAAAAATGATGCCGGTAAACTAACCATTGAAAACCTACACGCCAACCATGGTTCCATTCTAAACAATGACGATGGCACTTTTACCTTTACACCAGAAAAAGACTACAACGGTCAGGTTCACTTTACCTATGATGTCAAAGATGCCCACGGCGGTATCACCCATACAGGTGCGTCAACCACGCTCGCGGCAGTGGGTGATGCTGCCCAAATTGCTGGCGTTGATACTGGCTCGATATCTGAGAATACCGCGGGCACAGACATGTCACCCGACTATGCCCAACCAGGGATCGCCACACTTGGCAATACAACACTCTATGCGGATGGCAAGCTGACCATTACAGACCCCGATGTAGGCGAGTCAGGATTTGAACGCCAAGGCAGCAATGGTTACGACTATCACGGCACCTATGGCGATCTAATCTTACTCACCGATGGCACCTGGCATTACCATGCCGATGCTGGGCATCTATCAGGTATAGGTGCTAGGCCCACAACGCGTGGCACTGCAATTGACCAGCTTGGTGAAGGACAAAGCTTAACCGATACGATTACAGTCCATTCAAAAGATGGTACAACACACGATATTGTCATCACCATTCACGGCAGTAACGACAGACCTTACTGTTCATCTGAAGTGGTGCTACAAAGTGGCAGCGAAGATACACGCCAAACCTTAACCACCGCGCAACTATTAGCGAATACAGTCGATGTGGATGCCAATGACGCCGGTAAACTAACCATTGAAAACCTACACGCCAACCATGGTTCGATATTAATTAATGCCGATGGCACGTTCACTTTTACCCCAGAAAAAGACTACAACGGCGATGTACACTTCAGCTATGACGTCAAAGATGCCCACGGTGGTGTGACCCACACCAGTGCAACCACCAACTTGGCTGCGGTTAACGACAACCCTGATGTGACGCCTTTAACCGACAGTGTCAGTGAGGGGGCCGATAATCATCACACCCTCAATCTGCTATTAGGTGCCACAGATAAAGAGGGCGACGCTTTAACCATCAGCCACCTTGAATATGCCATCGATGGTCAACCTCAGTCGGGCCAACTTCCAACGGGCATTACCTTAGATACTGATGGTCATACATTAATTGTTGATGCCACCAATCCCGCATTTAACCATTTGGCCAATGGTCAGTCGCAACAAATCGCTATCACTTATCAAGTAGAAGATGGCCATGGTGGAAGTACGCAACAAACCGCCACGCTTACGATTGCCGGGACAGATGATAAAGCCGCACTGGTTTCTAATGTCATTCAGCTCACTGAAACACAAGCGCTGGATAGTGAATTTAAATTCTATAGAGGCCAGCTTCAGCTAATTGACCCTGATAGTGGTGATAACACTCAGTTTGTTTTTAGCGGGAAGTATTTAGGCCAAGGGTTTGAGCCTGGTCACCTTGATGTTTGGCCTAATGGCACTTATCAATTCAGATTAGAAGCTGTTACCAATCGTCATGCGGACGATCTCATTGGTAGCCTACATGCTGGCGAGTCGATGGAGCTCCCCTACGAAATCGAAACCAATGATGGTCAAAAGCTCACCATTATGGTGAAGGTGACCGGTGAAGATAACCAAGCAAAAATTGAAGTAACGCCCTACTCCAGCCTCAATAATCATGTTTACGAAGATCACACTTCCTTTGGCAATACCACTAATCAGCTCAGCAGTGGCGGCACGTTACAGGTCATTGACCCGGATCACGACCAAGCCGTTTTTATCGCACAAACCATCACCACCGCCGAAGGTGGTCGGTTCAATATCAACGCAAAGGGCCATTGGTCATACGATATTGACAATGATAAAGTCCAACATTTAGGCGCAGGGGAAAGCTTCCAGCAAACCTTTACCGTTGAATCTATTGATGGCAGTGCTAAAAAAGATATCACAGTGACCGTTCATGGCACCAATGATGCCCCAGTTGCATCAGCTGAAGTACGTTTAGCGAATGGCTTAGAAGATACCCAGATAGTCCTCACCCCAGCACAGCTACTGGCTAACACAACTGATATCGATGACAACGATATTGGCAAATTATCCATTGAAAACCTACAGGCTGATCATGGCGCTATTGCGTTAAATGCCGATGGCACCTTCACCTTTACCCCAGAAAAAGACTATAACGGCGATGTCCATTTTAGCTATGACGTTAAGGATGCACACGGTGGTGTGACCCATACAGGAGCTAGCACCACGCTCGCAGCGGTGAACGATGCAGCCCTGATCAATGGCCAGTCACAAGCATCATCGAACGTCGATATCTTCGAAGATGGTGCAACGAGTCGTCTGACGGGGCAGTTAACACTGACAGATGTCGACAGTGGCGAAAATCAGTTTGCCACAATCAGCCAGTTAGCGGGGCAGTATGGTTATCTGTCAATGGATCAGCAAGGCAATTGGTCTTATACCTTAGACAATTCACTCGCTACCACTAATGGTTTGGTTGCCGGGCAAGTTGTGACCGAAAGCTTTACCCTTACCTCACCGGACGGCACTGCTAGCCACACCATCAATGTGCAAATTCATGGCCATGATGACACGCCAAGCGTGAGCGTTAATGAAGGTGGTGCGGTTAAATCTCTCGATTTACTCGGTGGACTGAGCAGTGGCACTGTAAGCCACATGCAATTTTCGACCGACGGTGTTCATTACACTAATCAGGTACCCGATGGCTTTATGCTAGCCGGCGACGGCCATACATTACAGGTCGATCCGGCGCACAATAGCTACAACCATTTGGCCAACGGCATCGCCTTAAAAGTTGACATTAAGTATGAGCTACAACAAGGAGCTGGTAGCAATGTGCAGACATCGCAGCAGCAAGCTCAAGTCGTCGTCACAGGCACCAGTGATCGTCCAATCATCCACAGTTTTAACCCACATTCTCAGCAGAATAACGGCCCCGTTACAGGCAACTTACTGCAGGGGGCTACGGATGTTGATGATGGCGCACAGTTAGTGCTTGATGATGTGCAATTTCAAGACCCAGTAACGCATCACTATGTAACGGTTCAAGCTGGGCAAACTCATAACATTACTGGTGTTGGGGTTATCGCAATTTCAGCCAACGGCGACTACACCTTTACCCCAAACAGTCAATTTCGCGGGCAAGTGCCTAATCTTATCTACCGCGTCACAGACACGAATGGTGATTATGCAGACAATAGTCAGAACAACTTAACTATTCATATAGACCCTTATCAAGCCCCGATCATTATTGCGCCATTAGCAGTCTCGCTGGCCCATGATACCGGCAGCTCGGCCACAGACTTGATCACTCAAGATGGGGCGCTTAGCATCTCAGGTCAAACCGCTGGAATGCAGGTGGAGTATTCCACAGATGGTGGTGCCCATTGGAGCAGCCAATTTACTCCTGTCGAGGGACTTAATCAGCTACAGGTAAGGCAAACTGACAACGCTGGGCACACATCAAAAGCCACCAGTATTGATTTTACGCTAGACACTAATGTAGCAGCGCCACACATTAGCCTTGACCCTATCACTGCTGATGACGTGCTCAATCAGGCCGAGCTCAGTGGCAGCGTGCCAGTCACTGGTACTGTGGGGAGTGAAGTCAGCGTTGGCGACAATATCACCCTTACACTAGGCACACACACTTACACTGGCGCCGTGGATGCACAACATAGATTCTCAATCGACATCCCAGCCAATCAACTGAGCAGCCACACCAACATTAGCGCATCAGTCACCATAACGGATACAGCAGGAAACAACGCTACTGCGACGGATAATCATCACTACAGCACCGATACTAACGCGGCCATTAGGGTTAACCCAATCACTAGCGACAATATCATTGAAGCCAGCGAACACCAGCAAGCGGTTGATATAACCGGTACAGTATCTGGCGTTGAAGATGGGCAAACGGTTACAGTAACGATTGCGGGTCAGCAGCATCAAGCCGTGGTAACTCAAGGCGCTTGGCACACTTCATTAACCGCAGCGGAGGTTCAGGCGCTGCCAGGGGGAACGGTTGATGTCACCGCATCTGTTCAAGATTTAGCGGGTAATTTAGCATCAATACACAGCCCTCTGTTTATTAGCGATAGCGCTAACCCTGTACCCACTTTGAGCTTTAAGACCCCCCCCACACCAACAGGTAGTGGTAGCATTGGCTCACATATCTCAGGCGATCTGGTTGCACCTCCAATAATACAACAGCTCAGCCCTAGTTTATCTGGCGCTGGGTGGGCAATCACTGATGGCCACGGTCATACTTCAACCAGTTTGCAAGGCCAATACGGTACCTTAAGCATCGATCCCGTAACTGGCCACGTGGACTATGTTTATAGGCAAGCTCCGACTGCCGGTAATAAGGCGACAGGCGGCAGCCATTGGGCAGGGCAAACCACTTCAGAAGAACATCATGACGTATTTCAAGTTGTGTATCATGATGCACATGCGTCCAATGTTGATGTCAAAGTGAATGTAGATGTGACTTATGTTCATGGCCACAGTGGTCATAACCAAACCTCTACTCACCTTGTTGGCATGACAATCACACCCGATACATCTGCCGCTCCGCCACCTGCAGCGGACATGAACGACGTACCTGACGACATAATGACTTTTAGCGCAAGCATCACTGAAGATGAACCTTCATTTGATGAGGTGCTAGTGCATATTGGCGCTGATGATGAAAGCAGCCCCGAGCATCCCGAAGGTGCTCATTCACTTAACCAGTCCGGGGCGAGTTCTCCTATTGATCACTATCTACAGATGGTAGGCGTTAGTCATGCTGATATGAATCCAACTCCACAAGCAACAGTAGTGAATGATTTAGCTAATGTGGCGGAAACACTAGCGGCACCTGATGCCGATATGTTAGATGCCAATCAGGTCGACGCTTTTGAAAACCCGTTAGATGATGATAACCATCAGCAGCATAAAGATGAGTTATTGGCAGATTTAAATGACCAACCTGATCAAAGTGATACTAATCAGGCTAATGACGATGATTTGCTACATCAAGCATTAAATGACATGCACAATCAGGTCTAAAAAACTTTAGTCATAATAACTCTGTAATAGACTGAAAAGGCGCACCATGATGAATCATGGTGCGCCTTTTAAACATCGTTTTTTATAACCAGAATTAAAGCACTTTAGTGTAACTAATCACCCCATAGCCATGCCAGTCATCGACATCTGATTGATATTCTTTGCTATAAAAATCAAAGCTCCAACTCACAGACCATGTGGGAAATGCCCATATCACCCCTAAACTTGCTTGCGCTTGTTCATGCTTGATTTCAAGCGATGAGTCATAGGGTAAATCACCATCAATGGTTAAATCATTAAACCGATATCCAGCCTGCACCCTTGCATAAGCCGTCCAGCTACCATCAGAGTTAGCGGAATGAGTATAATTTCCTAAGTGACCAGCCTGACTTGAAAGTTGGCCAAAGGTTTGGTCTAAGTCATCACCCCAACGCAAGGTGAGACCGACACTCGATTGAGAACGAAAATTCCCAGCCATCGAATGATTAAATGCGCTTAAATCCCACTGACTATTTTCAAATGCTTGCTGACGAGTGAGTAAAGCTTCGACTTCATAGGCAAGTTGAAATGTCAGCTGATTCTCTATTTGATAATCCCAGCCACCCGGTTTAGTTGATGAGGTAATTTTATGCACCACTGATTGCAGCATTTCAGCCCCTGACGCAGGTCCCATAACACCAACAGACAACCAATTTTTTTGTGCCAGTGATGGGCTAAACACACCGGTATAGCTTTCTAACTCCAATAGACCTGCATAAGGTCTTTCTTCTGATTGTGGATAGTCATAGGCGATTTCAATTGGGGTCCACATTCGGCTATATAACTGAGCCCCACGGTGTGCTTGCTGTGTTTGTTGGGGGAATAAAAGTGCAGACTGCCATTGAAAGACCGATGCTGCCGCTGAAAAATTGTGTTCTGGCTTTGCATGCCAACCTATGACAAAACCATTGGAGTAATCACCATCTGAGCCGGTAACGATATCATTATCGAAGCTAAAATAAATTTGATCTGCTGTTACGCTAATCGGCGCTAAACTCGCTGATAACAGCAATACACCTGCCGCATTTAGGCTTTTTCTGCTCAATATACCCCCCTATCAAATACGTCAGCTCACTACGTTAGCTCGACAACGTAAAGTTATTTCCAAAATCTAAACATTACTGTCATTAAAATGAGTAAGCGATTTTAGTTTACCTCTTTAGCCTCCCCACTCAATGATCATTAATTAAACAGCCTCGGCAACGGCTTTTATAGTCAGCCCGCTCTACAAAGCATTCCAATTTAAGCAATATTTATGCAATTTACATTTCATTTAGCACAATAAAACGTCAAACATTACGAGATGTAACCATTAAATTACTGACAATAAAAAGCCGCGATTCACTCGCGGCTACATACGTTAAAATAAGCACTGGTCGCTAATATCATTCACTGTTAATGGCTGTAACCAGCACAAAAATCATCAAATGATAAAGGTTTAGAGTAAACATAGCCTTGAATAGAGTAAACACCATGCTCACTTAAATAAGCCACTTGCTCATGGCTTTCTACACCTTCTGCAATGATGTTTAAATTGGATTTTTGCGCAAATGAAATAATGGCTTCAATGGTTTTCGCATTAAAGTTATCTTGATGACCTATGGTATCAACAAACATTTTGTCAATTTTGAGGGTACTAATGCCTAAATTTTGCACATAACTAAAACCACCATAACCCGTGCCGGCATCATCTAATTTTAAATCTATGCCGATAGCATAAAACTTATCTAACATTTTACGCGCAGCAACTAAGTCACTAATAGGATGACGCTCAGTGATTTCTAATGAAATGCGATGTTGTTTCAACTCGCCTGATTCAACAACGCCTTTTAGCAATTGATACAAATCATCATTATCTAAATGTTCTGGCACAATATTAACGCTAAAAAATAATGGTTCTCGTGTAACCGCAAGTTGCTTAACATCATTAAAAACATGCGCCAACAACACCTTGGTCATATCAACAATTAAGCCATTGGCTTCTGCGTAAGGAATAAACTGATTCGGTGGCATTAAACTGCCATCTTGCCGTTGCCAACGCATGAGCACTTCTGCGCCAATGACTTTTTGACTGCGAGAATCGACAATAGGCTGATAAAAAGGAATAAACTCAGACCGCTTAATCCCTTGAATAATTTGGCTATGAACAGATTGACTATGGTTAAACCATAAACGGGCGATATACGTGACCCAAGCAGCCAAAATGCTGGCAATGATTAAAACACCCCACCATGAAAAGTAGGTATATTGCTCATAGAAATCACGATTACCAGATAATTCAAACTCCGCCTCAAAATAGGGCGAAGTTAGAGAGACCACTTCGCTAATAAAAGCTTCCTCATCAAAACTTTCAAAATCAAATACTAAAAAAGGTTTAGAGTCGAATGACATTTTATATTCTAAACAAGACTCACAGATCATAGGAACAAAATAACGCGGCGCTAAAGGGATTAAACTCGCGACGTAAAAAATATCCCCCATATTGCGAATAAGGATCAACTCAAGCTGCTCTTCAGTGGCAGACTCCAATACGCCTAAACTATAGGTTTCACTAATTTGATGATGTTTCACATTGTGAATTTCTCGAATAATCTCATTAGATTCACAATATATATTTAACCCTTTCGTTACGCCAACCCAACGAATAAAGTTTGCATCAAATACAGTGCGCTTTAACTGCGCCTCAGCCTGTGGGGTACACTCGAATGAATCAAAAGTGATTTCGGGTAATGTATTTAATTCTGCCGCACTGGTTTTAATTAAGTGCTCAAACTTATCCGTTAAAATTGCTGCGTCACGGGCAATGACTTGCTTGGCCAAGAAATGATCGACACCACGCAATAAACCAACACTGAGAAGTAATGCAACTAAAAAAATCAGGCAATATGTGATTCGTTCCATGACAGCACCTAAATCCTATAAATTAGTCACAATATAACCTGACTGAGTTTGTTACGGTAGTGTAAACATCTATATTAGTTGAAATTTAATTCATCACAGCACCAATCATTACTTTGCTGTGTAATAGGATCAATAAACTGTAATCGTTGTGCCAATAACTTTAGTGGATTAGCAAAGTTATCAGGTCCTTTCGGTTGTAGCACAGGGTAAAACCTGTCGTTAAGCAATGGCATACCAATGCTTTGCATATGCACTCTTAATTGATGAGTTTTACCTGTAATCGGACTAAGCTCAAACAAACCACTAATAGTGAGTCATTGGTCGACAGTCGTTCGTCACAGCTCATAAAATTCATATATTCAGCGCACTAAACAGTTATCGCTGCGCGTGACTCATGCTGATATAGCATTTAATCAAGCAGGTTAAAGAGCAAATTCAGCTTCATAGCCTTCGCAGCTCAGCTGACGCTCAATATGGCTAATCGGGTCAATAAACTGCAGTGATTTAGCAATTAACCGTAACGGTTTTGAAAAATCATCGGCACTCTTTGGCGCTAAAGTAGGATAATTAGTATCGTTTTCTAACGGCATTCCCAACGACATCATGTGTACCCTAAGTTGATGCATTTTCCCGGTTATCGGGCTCAGCTCAAATAAACCTTTATCGCCTTTTATGGCAATAAGGCTAATTTCAGAATGGGTATTGGGCTCACCTTCGGTCACTTTCATTAAAAAGCTTGGGGTTGAGCGCACCATCCTATTTTTAACCGTCCAGTGTATTGGCAAGGTTAATTCACCCGCTTGGGATTGTGCCAATAGTGCCGCTGTTAACTTAGCAATCGCTTGATATTGCTTTGTAATTTTGCCATCACTAAAAAGAGCATGATACGCATGCCTAGACTCAGGGTTAACTGTCATTAGCATGACGCCTGCAGTTGGCCTATCAAGGCGGTGGGCAGGAGTTATAGTGTCAATGCCGGTGGCAATCCTTAGCCTATGGATTAAGCATTCATTAACAAAGTTTCCGCTGGGGGTTACTGGCAAAAAGTGTGGTTTAAACACCAGCATACAATGCTCATCTTGATGCAAAATTTTCTGCACAAAAGGGATCTTGGTTTCCGCTGTCACTTCTCGGTAGTAATACACCCTTGTTGCAGGTCTATAGGCAGTATCGACAGTAATTAAGCTGCCATCTGCCCAATGCACTTTGCCGTCCTCAATCCGCTTTAACCACACTTGCGGTGGGATTTGCGCAAAATGCGACACTAAAAATTCCACCACGGTTTTTGGCGCTGTTGAACTTGCTGCTGCATTTTTCGAAGGATGAGTCAGTTGTGGTAACACCACATAAGAAGGTTGTGCAGCTCTAGCTGAGGTATCAGAAGACATAGTTACAATGATTAGTGACTTACATATCCCGTCAGTATAACGGACATGAGTAATATAAATGAACCTAAGCTTTCCTGTTAACGAGCCACTTGAAGTAAAATCCAGCACAGTTAGCCCAAACTTGGCGAGTTAAATACAATCACAGCGACTTGCTCGTCATTGCTGTAAAGCGGTAACTTAGGCATCTACATGAGACTTTAATAGCTGCAGCACAAAAGCCATAGTCTTGTGGCAATTAGGTTGCTCAACAAGCTGTAATTTATCCTTGTTATACATAGGTAACACTTCTAACCAACGCTGGCTCACCCAGGTGGCATCTTCTAAATGCACCTGATTATATAATTCCAATAAATCAGGGTTTACCTCATAGAATTGCTCTAAAGCGGCACTGATAATTTCAAACTTTTCGCCTATGGGTTCATCTTGCCAATTTTGACAGGCTAATGTGCGCGCAATCCAACTTCCATCCCTTAGTTGCGCCGCAGACAGAATTTTTACCCTTTGGCGACCTTCAATCACAATACTTAATGAGTCATCGTCGAGTTGATGAAAGTCGATAATCTCACACTCTGTTGCTGTGCTATAACATGGCGGACTGCTATTACCTTTACTGCTACTTTTACCGCTACTTTTACCGCTACTTTTGCTCGCAGCTAAGGCTAAGCGGTAGTCTCCTTTCAGCACACTAGCAACCATTAACAGCTGATTTGGCGATACCACTCTGATCTCTTGGCGGCCGCCAGGAAGAATAACCGCCTCTTGAATAACCAAGGCCATTTCTAATGTTTTCATAGCAGCCTCCAGACCATAGAAATGCTGATAAATATTCATTTAGGGCTTACACCACAAGGCGCAGCATATTTATATCGCCGATGACAACTAGCTCGCTTCAGCCTATATAATCAACTAGTTGTCACAGATATGAGCAAATTAAGTTTAGTGCTTGATAGTTTATTTGCTAGTCACCATCCGCTTATCATTCTTTTTAATGATAGCTGTAATTAACAAATAACGCAGACTTAAGCGATTAATTATTAGACAGGGTGTTTTACGAAATAGTTTCAAAAAGCGATCAGATAGCGCTTAAGATAACCCTTAAATAGGAGGTTAAAAACAATCAATAAAGCAGCTTAAAGCCGCTCTAAATGACTCATCACCGACTGGTTTTCAATGATGCCGGCAAACTCAATCGCCAGTTGCTCACTGCGCTTAACTGACTCGCGCCAATAAGCGATACGACTGTCGCTATCAAGCTTTTTAAAGTCTTCACGATCAGGAATTTTCTGGTAAGGCAAAGAAGCAATAAACTCTGGGGTCGGTGCCAGGATCAGCGCATTATGATAATGCTTTTTAGCACGGCGCCATTTTAGTGATTTATCGAACCAGCCAGGGCTCATGTAAGGATAAAAGTGAGGATATAAACTTAAGCCTTCTGCGGCAGGTAAAGGCATATCAAAGTGATAATCAGTAATGCCGCCATCGTAATAATGACCGTCACTAACGCCATTGATTTGGGTCACTGGCGAGAGCAGTAATGGAATAGAGCCAGTGGCTAGCAGCACTTGATTGATATTACTGCGAGTTAATTGAGCATGCTCGGTGGGCAGATCGGATAATTGTGAAAAAGGCGATTTAACTTGCTGATGACTAAATACCAGTCTTTCAAAGTGCCAAGCTAAACTGCGACGGCTAACAGCATTAGACACTGCAGTAGCAGCCAGCCCCATTGCTAATTTTCCCTTGGAACGCCCAGCATTTAAATGCTTGGCCTTACACACCACAAAATGACTTTGAATAATACGGTTATTGACTATATCCATGGCGCCATTAGCACCTAATATGCCAGCAATAATTCGCTCTACCTGCTCAGTCACCTCTTGACGAGAAGGCACAGTCTCGTAGCGCTGATCGATATAATAGTCTTCAAAGCGATGATAGGCCTCTAACGGATTCTTTTGCGCTAAACAGCTTAAACGCCAGGCTCCAGATGAAGCACCCATGGTATAAAGTGGTGCTTGCCTGTCACTAAAAAACTCACTGAACAAGTATTTATCGAGCCCTGCGACGCCAATCCATTTGGGGCCACCTGATGCTGCAAACAATTGAGTAAACATCGACTGCTGTATGCCGTTTTGTTCAATTTGTTCAAATGCCGTTTTGCCTGCTAATAATCGTAATGCTGCCACTTGATATCCTATTCATGTCAACCGCACTATCATCATAACCAACTGATCGCCGCTTTGTCTAAGCTGATTATTTTCACAGCCCTGTATAAATATATCTGTCATGGTGCAGCATGCTAAATTAAGCGATAATGACTTATCTTAACTTTTAGAGACTTATCATGATTGTCGATACCCTAGCAAATCATCAGCTTTATCATGCTATTAGCCCAAGATTAGCCACTGCACTTGCTCACCTCGCAGCCACTGATTTTAGCCAATATGAATTAGGTAATTACCCCATTGAAGGCAAAGATATATTTGCTATCGTCAATGATTACCAAACTAAGCCGAAACACACCGAGTCTTTTGAAAGTCATCAGCGTTATATTGATGTGCAATTTGTGGTTAGCGGTGAAGAAGAATTTGGCTATTTACCACTTGCAGATCAAGCGCCGTTAGCGCCTTATCACAATGAGCATGATTACAGTAAGTACGATTATGAAGCCAATAAAGCTAATGCGGCTTTTATACCCTTAAAGGCGGGTATGTTTGCGATTTTCTTCCCTGAAGATATGCATATGCCCGGCACCAGTGATACAGCCAAAGATGTCAGAAAAGTAGTCATCAAAGTGAGAGTTTGAGTTTCAGTCAGCTGTTGAGTTTACGTCTGCTTCAAAATCTGAAGCAAAACTTAAGCCTAGTCTGCTCATCACAAATAAAAAGGGAATAAGCGCTAACCGCCTTGTTCCTTTTTTTATCGTTCTTAAAATCAATAACAAAACAACTTCAAATCTTAGTTCACTCTAGTGACCTTTGGTTCCATACAAAGTTGCCGCCACACCAATTTAAAAACTCTCTTTACTAAAATGACAATTTATAGCTGTATTTTTTAATCTAAGCAAAAATGTGATCTTGATCGTTGTTATTAAGCTGTTAATATAACCACAAGAAATTAGTTATAACTAAAAGCTATATAACAACTAATCAACATGCGAGTCTTACCCCTATGAAAAGCGCCACTGAACTAAGCCAAATATATCTCGATGCTAATGCCACAACTCCTGTGCTACCCCAAGCTGCAACGGCAGCATTAACTACAATGGAAACCCTATTTGGTAACCCAAGTAGTAGCCATATCAGCGGCCTTAAAGCCAAAAACCTGATGGAGCAAACTCGGGTAAAAGCTAAACAAGTGATTGGCGCTGACACAGGTACCGTAATTTTTACCAGCGGCGCCACAGAAGGGATTCAAACCGCGATCATTTCCGCCTTAGTCGCGGCTAAAGCTGCCGCTAAAACTAGCCTCAAGCAAGATCAAACATACAGCTTGCTATATGGTGCCACTGAGCATAAAGCGGTGCCAGAATCCTTAAAGCATTGGAATGCCCTTCTTGAAATAAACGCAGAAATTAAAGCGATCCCCGTTGATCATATGGGTAATCTTGATCAGGACTTTATTGCTAAAGAAGCGCCCAATGCATTAATGATTTGCACCATGGCAGTAAACAATGAAACCGGGGTTTACCAAGACTTAACTCAGCTTGATCGCATCATCCGCCAAGCTAACCCTGATATTTATTGGTTAGTTGATTGTGTCCAAGCACTGGGTAAAACGGCATTAAACTTAGCCAACACCAGTATCGATTACGCGCCTTTTAGCGGACATAAACTGTATGCCCCTAAAGGCATTGGCTTTGTTTACATCCGCGAAGGTGCTCCATTTACGCCGATTATTGCTGGCGGCGGCCAAGAAAGCGGCCTGCGCTCGGGTACTGAAAACCTGCCGGGAATGGCAGCCATAAGTGTCATTTTCGATATGCTGTTAAATAACTCGCAATCGATGGGTACAAACCAGTTTGCCGATGTCGACACCTTAAGGGCTTATCAACAACAATTAATTGATACCCTTAAAAGTGCTTTTCCTGCTGTAGTGTTTAACCACAGTTTTAGCAATAGCGTGCCAACAACCATCAACTTTGCTATTGCAGGCTTTAGTAGCAAAGAGATTATGGATTTATTTGATGCCGCCAATATTCGCGTCAGTTCAGGCTCGGCTTGTTCATCAAAAGTCACCCGTAGCTTTGTATTAGATGCCATGGGATTACCCAAGTGGCAAAGCGAGTCAGCCATCAGAATGTCTTTTGGCCCCGCCATGACTCAAACGCAGGTGGATGAAGCCTGCATCAGAATTCAATCTGCCGCCAATGCATTAACCCATAGCTGTATGATTTTAGACAGTGGTGAAATAAGCGATAAACAGCCATTAAATGGTTTGGTTCAATTACGCTCAGGCCCGAGCTGTAGTTGGATTTATGCCGATCAACAAAGTAAGCAAGCAATCATCATCGATCCACTGCCAGAACTAAATGAACGCTTAGATACCCTATTGCAGTGTCAGCAACTTGAATTAGTGGCGGTGATCGACACCCATGGTCATGCCGATCATGTCTCTAGTCGCCAATACCTTGCCGACAAACATTTGCCGGATCAATTAAGCGATCATTTAGGCTGGCCGCAAAACTGCAGCAACGTCACCCAAGCGGGCGAGTTGTTTGAGTACATCACTATTGGCAATCAAGCACTGCTGAAAGTTGCCACCCCAGGCCATACCGCCGACAGTATTAGCTTGCTGTTATGTGACCCATTTTCTAATGAATTATCTAATGAATTATCTAATGAATTACCTAATAAATCGACTGATGAATTACCTAAGGCAGTATTAAGCTCTAAACCACTTAGCCAGCAATGCCGCTTTGCCTTTGCTGGCGACACGATTTTAATGGGCAGTCTCGGTAGAACCAACTTTGACAGCAGCTGCGCTAAAGCGATGTTTACCAGCCTTAAGCGACTGCATCAGCTTATCGGTGACAATACCCTGATTTGTGCCAGCCATGACTATAACAATGAGTTCACTACCTCATTAGCAGCAGAATCTAGCCGTAATGCACTGCTGGCCAACACCTTAAATGGCCAATTAAGCCAAAGCCAATTTGAAAGCCTAAAAGCCCAGCTTGATAGTCAGTTGTGTGATGAGTCTGGCAGTGAAATTCTTTGCGGCGCATTGCCAGCTAACGCTGCAGCTAAAGTGAATATTACCGAATACAACACAGAGAGCTTAACCAGCGCTTTATCAGCACAGCAAGTTAGCGTCATCGATATTCGTGAGCCCCATGAATACGCGCTGCAACCCACCAGTAGCACCACTGAGAATGTGCCACTAACCCGCTTAGTGCAGTTTATTCAGCAGCATCAACACCAAAAGCACAAGCCGTGGGTTTTAGTGTGCCGCAGTGGTAGCCGCTCCATGGTGGCCGCCCAAGCCATGCAGCGTTTAGGCTTTGATAATATTGCCCACCTTAAAGGTGGTTATGCTTTAAGTTAACAGCCATTGTGAATGCATTGACCACTGAGTAAATAACTAGTCAATAGCTGACAACTTAAGATGAATATTGCTTGATTTGAATCGCCTCAGGACGTTCTCTGGGGCTTTTTTATTGGTAAAGATTGGTCAGGCGGTTATTTCTTGTTAAAATCGCTGAAAATTTATAGGAGCGTACCAAATGGCAATGTATGTTGTGGGTCATAAGATCCCTGATTCAGATTCAATCTGCGGTGCAATCGCACTTGCTTACTTAAAAAATCAAATTGAAGAGCCTGCTATTGCAGCCCGTCTTGGTGAACTTTCACCTGAGACAGCGTATATCTTAGATAGATTTGGTTTTGAAGCACCAGAGTACAAAACAAGCTACGCTGGCGAAGAAGTGTATATCGTTGATCACTCTGAATTAACTCAAGCACCAGATGATATTGCCGAAGCAACCATCGTAGGTATTGTTGATCACCATAAATTAGGTGACTTAACCACTTCTACTCCGCTTGAGTGTTGGATCCGCCCAGTAGGTTGTAGTAACACAGTGATTAAAATGATGTACGATTTCTACCAAGTAGAAATCCCAGCTAACATTGCTGGCATCATGATGTGCGCTATTTTAAGTGACACTGTGATTTTCAAATCTCCAACCTGTACTACTGCTGATATCCGCTGCGTTGAAGCGCTGGCTGAAATTGCCGGTATTGAAGACTTCAAAGCAGTGGGCATGGAAATGTTTAAAGTTAAATCAGCTGTTGAAGGTACGCCAGCACGTGACTTAGTCATGCGTGATTTTAAAGACTTCAACATGAACGGTAACCTAGTGGGTATCGGTCAATTAGAAGTTATCGACTTATCAGTATTTGACGATATCAAAGCTGATTTAGAAGCTGATATCGCAGCGCTGAAAGCTGAAGGTAACCGTCACAGCGTATTATTATTGCTAACCGATATCATGAAAGAAGGCTCAGAAATGTTAGTGGTTTCAGATGACGCTGACTTAACTGAAAAAGCCTACGGTAAAGCAACCGTTGAAGGCCGAGTCTGGCTAGACGGTGTATTAAGCCGTAAGAAGCAAGTGGTGCCATCGCTACAAGATGTATTTGCTAACGCTTAATATGCGTTTTTAGCAATATAGCGAGTCGCCCAACTAAAAAGCTGAATCAATGATTCAGCTTTTTATTACCCTAAATTCATCAGTAAGCGGCTCTCACATAGCTTAAGGTAATGAGTTAACGATTCAATCGCTCCAGCCATTCAGCAGAGTCAGCCACCATAAATTTATAGGACTGATGGTTTTTAAGTTCCACTTTAATCGCATCTGCGGTAAGGGGTAACACTCCACCACCGGTCCCCCAACATTTTTCAACACTAACAATATCCTCAAGGTCTATCTCATAAGGACCCATTTCAAAGATTTTATTAAAGGCTTCAAAACATAACCGTGTTTCAGTCAAATATAGTTGTCCATCACCGCTAAAGGCACCGTTTTGCGCAGTAGCAAAAGTAGACTTAATCACGGTTTCATTGGCTAAATTGATGCTACCCATGTGTATATCCCTATGTTTACTCTTTCATGAAACAGTGAACGCCAACATGCTGATTGCATAGCGAAGCTTAACCAAGTAAGTTGACTTTAACTCTACTACGCTGCTGATTAAGTATAGACTTGCTATATGAACATGGCGTAATTAACAGCAAATTTTTAAGGCCTATATGAATCCAGTCAATCGCAGTGCCAGATTAATGGGGTTATTAATGATACTCATGCCAATAGGACTCACGGCTTGTATTAACGTCCCTCATTATCAAAGCGAACATGTGCAAATTTTATGGCAAGGACAACAGCTTGATGATTGCCAACTAAAAGGGCCAATAATTGGCTCCCAAGGGCATTGGTATGATTACTTGTTTATTTCGAATAAGGATTTAACTCAAGGGGCGATTAATCAGCTGAGAAATGAAGCATTAACGCTAGGGGCAAATACGGTTTATTTGCTTAAGCCGCAGTCGTTTACCACTTCAGTGACGATATTGGGCAATGCTTATAATTGTTCTAGTACTGTAGATTTGAAGTAAAGATTTAAAACAGATATTTAAAACACGCCTTAAATTCAAAGCTAATTCAATTTAGTAACAATTCATTTGCAGGATAATAAATGATTACCCACGAACCAAACCCTCAGTACATTGCCAGCGCCGAACGCTATCAAAAAATGGCTTATGCCCGTTGTGGTAACAGCGGTATTCGCTTGCCAAAAATTTCATTAGGCTTATGGCAAAACTTTGGCGCATCAGACCCCCAATCGAATGCGAGAAACATCCTGCAAACAGCTTTTGATGCCGGTATTACCCACTTTGATTTAGCCAATAATTATGGTCCCCATTACGGCGCGGCGGAGTCCACCTTTGGTGATATTTTCAAACAAGACTTTAAGCCATATCGAGATGAGTTGATCGTTTCTAGTAAAGCGGGTTACGACATGTGGCCAGGGCCTTATGGTATTGGCGGCTCGAGAAAATATTTGATCGCTAGCTGCGATCAAAGCCTTAAACGTACTGGGCTAGATTACTTTGATATTTTTTATCATCACTGCATGGATCCTGACACTCCCATTGAAGAAACCATGCAAGCGCTAGATTATATTGTCCGCTCAGGCCGGGCGATGTATGTGGGTATTTCAAGTTATCAGCCAGCAGAAACGCTGCAAGCGATCAGTATCTTAAAACAGCTAGGCACGCCATTATTAATCCACCAGCCACGCTACAATATGTTTGATCGCTGGATTGAAGATGGCTTAACCGAGGTATTAAAAGATCAAGGCGTTGGCTCAATTGTATTCTCGCCATTGGATCAAGGTGTGCTCACTGATAAATACCTCCATGGTATTCCCAAAGACTCGCGCGCAGCCCAAGCCCATCAAATCTATTTAGCTGATAACGATCTAACTCCAGAGAAAATCGCCAAAGTGCAGGCATTAAATACCATTGCCCAAACCCGGGATCAATCTTTAGCGCAAATGGCGATCGCATGGAACCTTAACAATGATGCGGTAACCAGTTGCTTGATTGGTGCAAGTCGCCCAGCACAAGTTCTCGATTCGGTGGCCGCACTAGATAACCTTAACTTTAGTGCAGCTGAATTAGCCGCCATTGATGACATTGTTATGTAATTGCTCAAATCCAAGGATTACAGATGAAAGGATTACAGATGAAAAACAGCATCATGGGAGCCGCGTTAATGACAATGGTAACCAGTAGCTTATTAAGCGTTAGTTTAGTCAATCCTGCAGCGGCGCAAATTGACCCAAGCCAGCTTGATAACATCAAAGCGCTCAAGCTCAATAACAGCCAAGTGATAACCGCAGGCTTGCCCACAGCAGAGCAATTTCAGACGCTTAAAAATTCAGGGGTAGAGGTGGTGATCAATTTAATCCCCAAAAACAACTCAAACTATTTGGCGGCTGAAGACAAACTGGTCACAGATGCAGGTATGGTTTACCACAACATTGAAGTCGACTGGCAGCAGCCCACCATGGAAGATGTAGCGCAGTTTATTAGCATCATGGAGCGCAATAACGATAAATCAATTTTAGTCCATTGTGCGTTAAATTATCGCGCCTCAGCTTTTTACTATTTATATCAACTGAGCCAAGGCGCTGATCACTCAGACAATGCCATGAGCCAAGCGTTATCACCTTGGGGCGATTTACCCCAAAGCTTTGCTAAATATCCGCAATGGAAGCGCTTAATCGATGAGGTGCGCGGCAAATATCAGCAATAAATACTGATATTTCAACAGTGAGTTTTTCAGTAGCTAGCTTTCAGTAGTTAGTGATCAGAACTCGCCAATACAGCAGCAATATTTACTTCATATATTGGCGCTGGGCTGCCCTCTGAGGTGATATAAAAACGGCTGGCATCGTGATTAAAGCTCACCGCTTCTGCTTGAAATAGTGTCGGAAAATCAATAATCTTTGGCGTGGTTGATAACAGTGTTAAAGCGCCTGTAGGCTGTTGCTGCTGAAAGTAATAAGCATGGCCATAGGTTAACACCACCGCAGATAAGCCATCCTTTGAAAAGCTCATTGCTGTCGAGTTTCCGGCAAAAAGTGCTAAGCGTATACTCCCGAAATAATCTGAGAATGATTCTGGTAATGCCGGCGGTGCCCCTAAAGGTGTTGCCACTAGCGTGTCCCTTTCTTGCTTAGGTAATGGCATAGGTAATTGCGAAGGAAATTCTGAAGGCAATAACGCCGGTGATTGCGCTAACTGTAACGGTAACGGCAATTGATATAGGGTTTGTGGGGTGTGCCGCTTACTCAGTAATACAATTTGCTGGTTAACCACATCAACAGCAACAGACTCACAATCCTTTGGACCATCTGGGTAATTAAATGCCAATGACACAAGCGGGGTGACCTTGATAGATGCGGCTAACGCAAGTTTACTGACATCAGGCTCTGCAATAATATGAATGAAATATTGACTGCGGTTAGCACTATTATCACCGACATCGGCGATTAACAGATACGCGTTACCATTAATAACAAACGAACTCATATCTTCCCAATCGATATTTTTTACCCCTTCAATGTTCACCGTCGCCAGCAAATCACCAGATAAATTTACCGCATACACTGCGGCGCTATCACCGCCATCATTGTGCAGCCACAGCACATCGTCCTGAATTTTTGAGTAAGCTAAGCCACTGGCTTCATCAATTTTTTTATAGGTAATATTACCCACTTGGCGAATGTTAGCTTGCTCGGTTTTGACCGAACATGCCGTAATAGCAACGGCAAATACTAAATATAAACAGAGACGTAAAAATTGATTTTGAAATTTTGCGGCCATGTGTCAAACCTAATCCATTAGCTGAGATGCGAAATTTGATAATGACACAGTTAGCGTGATATTTAACCACCTTGCTAATATTTAAATCTAGACTGTGCTAGAAAGAGATTAAATTCGATCTAAAAACAAACAAACAGACAGTGATAAATTAATCTTCAATTGGCTAATTTACGGGTTTTTCCCTTGGCCATTTGTTAGAATCCCAGCTTATTTTTTGGCAACTGTATTATTGCCACATTCTTTACCTAGCTCGGGCTGACAATCAGTTTAGTTCAGTGCACTCAAGTTTTACTATTAAAGGCAGGCTATGACCGTTCTTCTAATGACTCCACCTATGACCCAGTTAAATACGCCCTATCCGGCAACAGCCTATTTGACTGGTTTTTTGCGTACGAGAGGCTATGAAGCAGTGCAGCGTGATCCTGCCATTGAGCTTTTCCTAGAAATGATGACTGCGCCTGCGCTGGACATTATTCGTCAACATGTGGAAGCTAATTTCGAGCACTTTGAAGACGATGAATTACCTGATGCTATTCATAATTTTCTGGCTGAATTTGATCGTTATCATTTGACTGTTGAGAGCGCGATTCGGTTTTTACAGGGTAAAGATCCCAGTCTTGCACTGCGGATTAACTCGCGCCGATTTTTACCTGAAGGCCCAGCATTTGAAGCCATTGCGCAAATGGAAGCGGTATCAGGCGATGTACTGCAAGCCGCTTTTGGTAATCTTGGCGTTCAAGATAAAGCCAAATATCTCGCGACCTTATTTATTAACGATCTCTCCAGCGTCATCACTCAAGGGGTTGATCCTTACTTTGAAGTGAGCCGCTATGGCGAGCAGTTAGCTGCGGCTAATCCAAGCTTTGATAACCTTTACGATACCTTGATGGACGAGCCAACCTTTAGCTCAGAAATTTTAGCGCAATTGGTTGAGCACTATTTAGAAGAAACCCAACCTAGCGTTGTAGCCTTAACCGTGCCTTTTCCCGGTAATATGCTCGGCGCGTTACGTATTGCCCAAACCTGTAAAGCCATTAATCCAGAGATCCCCATCATCATCGGCGGTGGTTTTATCAATACCGAACTACGGGCACTCAAAGATCCTCGGGTATTTGAGTTTATCGACTTTATCTGTCTTGATGACGGCGAACGCCCGTTAATCACCCTGCTGGAATACTTTCAAGGCCAACGTGAAGTCGATGATTTAGTGCGAACTTACTTCCTTGCCGAAGATGACAATGGCGAGCCTTACGTTCACTTTAATGAAAACCCAGAACTCCACGATATCCCGCAGGTGGAAGTCGGCGCTCCGATATACGATGGCTTGCCATTGAGCGAATATCTGTCTTTGTGTGAAATGCTCAACCCAATGCACCGTATTTGGAGTGATGGCCGCTGGAATAAACTCACCATCGCCCATGGCTGTTACTGGCGTAAATGTAGCTTTTGTGATGTCAGTTTGGACTATATCGATCGCTACGATACTGCTGGCGCTGATATTCTGGTTGATCGCATTGAGCAACTCATTGAAGAAACCGGACAAACAGGGTTCCATTTTGTCGATGAAGCGCTGCCACCAAAAACCTTATTTGCCTTTGCAAAACGCTTAATTGAGCGCAACGTGGTGATCAGTTGGTGGGGTAATATTCGTTTTGAAAGAACCTTTAGCCAAGCCCGCTGCCAATTATTAGCCGACTCTGGTTGTATCGCGGTCAGCGGCGGCTTAGAAGTGGCCTCAGATCGTTTATTGAAACTGATGAAAAAAGGCGTCAGTGTTGAGCGCGTTGCCCAAGTCACTAAAGCCTTTAGCGATGCCGGTATTATGGTGCACGCATATTTGATGTATGGCTTTCCGACTCAAACCGAGCAAGAAACGGTGGATTCATTGGAAATGGTGCGACAGATGATGCAGCAAGGTTGTTTCCAGTCTGCCTATTGGCACCGTTTTGTGGCCACGATCCACAGCCCTGTTGGTATGAATCCAGAAAAATTTGGTATTACTCTTAGCGATCGCCCTGAAGTTTTATTCGCTGAAAATGATGTCGATTTTAGCGATCCTACCGGTACTGATCATGAGATGTTAGGTGAAGGGCTGCGTAAAGCGATTTACAATTACATGCATGGTATTGGGTTTGATCAGCCGATGAGTTTTTGGTTTGAACAAGGTGTCGCTCGCACTAGCATGAAAAAAGATCTGATCTCAAAAGCGATTAGCAATCTGATCGACAGCAGTGAAGAATGATCTGCTATTAAGGCTCATAGCTAACGAGCTAATTTTATAACTCACAGCGCTTATAACTAATAGCGCTAGCCAATAAAAAGGCCACTTTCTTGTTCCAAAAGAAAGTGGCCTGTTACTTTTACAGCTTATTTTACATACTGCATACAGCCTTTTGCAAAGCTGCCAACTTCTTTGTTAAGTCACGTAGTCTTAAATAACGCTTACTGATAAAGAAGCGTGCGATATTGGCGTGTTCCAAACACCTAGATATCACACTGTGCACTTGGCTTTTAGCATTTAAAGGATGAGGTAAAAATGCTAAAAACCAGTACCTGTTGTCACTCTGTTAATCGCGAACTCATTATCAATATTAGTATTGATAATCAAATTGCAGAGTGAATTCTGTGCCAGGCTCTTTCGCGTATACCACCACATCTTGTTGGTCGTATTCGGTGGTTTCACCTAGGATATTTTTCACTTTAAATTTCACCCCAAAGCTTTCAGTAGGTAAAAAGCTATAGCTAAAATCTAAGCTGTGAAAGGGTTGCTCGTACACATCATCTAAACCACCACGGCCACCATAAGCAATACGCTCACCAAACACGTTATACACTAAGGTGGCACTGTGAGACTCATTAGACGAATCAAAGCTTAACTGCATGTTGGCAACCCACTCAGAATGGCCTGTCATGCGGCGCTTATTATTGGTTGGGTCAATTTCACCATTACTGGCAATTTCAATTTCTGAGTCACTTAGGGTTAAGTTACCCGCTACGAAAAAGTCTTCCCAAACACTACCATTGCTGCCAATAAAGCCTAAGTCATGTAAAAACTCAGTTTCGATACCGTAGATATAACCTGACTCAGCGTTGTAAAACTTAAGCTGACGACCCGCTTCTGAGATACGTTGAATCGCTTCTATGGGTGCTGCAACGTCTTTATAAAAGCCACCAACACTTAAGTTTGCGCCATCTTCTGAGTAGTATTCCCAGCGTACATCTAGGTTATAGATATCTGAGCTTTCAAGTTCTGGGTTACCGAAGAAATCAAAACCGGTAATTGGGTCTTGAAACCGCACTGGCGCCACTTCACGTAAGTCTGGGCGAACCAAGGTTTTACTGGCACCAAAGCGCCATTGGCTTTCATCTGATGATTTCCAGGTTAATGCCAATGAAGGAAACCAGCCGTCTTCTGCGATAGCATAATCTTCAATATCGTAACGACCACCTTCATCTGAAACCTCACCATCTGGGGTTAATGGCAATGTCACGCGGCGAAAATCTTCATAACGCACACCTGCGGTTAAGCGCCATACATCATCAAAATCCACATCAAAATTGACAAAACCGGCGTCTATCATTTCAGCGGCGACATAATCTTCGGTGTCGGTTGAGGCGTCTTTTAATTCTAAATCAAGCGTGTCATTGGCAATGTTGTCATCAGAAAATATATTGTCAAAGTCACCCGCTAGAATATCGCCATTGGGGTCTGTTGGGCTTAAGCCGACATCAAATCCCAATCGCGTGGCATAGCTTTCACGGGTACGTTCAAAGTACTCATAACCACCACTGATTTTTAGCACGTTCATGCCAAACTCAAAGGGTAGGGTTAAATCAAATTTGTAGTTTTCGGTATTATCATCAAGGCGGCTATAAACATATTTAGGCGCATCTTGGGTATTTAAGTTACGGCTAGTAATGCTATCAGCATCATCAAGTATTACATTGTAAGTGTAAGATAATTCGCTCGGTGCATAGCGCTTTGATCTGGCGTTTGAATACATCCAGTTGGCTTCTAAATCCCACAGATATTCAAAGAAATGCTCACCTTGAATTTGATTGCTGATAAGGTTACGTTCTTCATAAGCAATATCATAAACCTGCAACGCATTAGGCTCGGCGATGGTATCAATGGTTTCTTCGATGGCCACTGAAACATCATCAGATGTATCACGTAAATAAGTCGAGAAGGTTTGAATTTTATGGTCGTAACCAATTTCTAAACCTAAGTTAACCATGCCTGACATTTGTACAATTGAATCGGTGCCCATGACGTCTTTTGAGTTTTCGATTTGTACCTTGTTCTCATCACCATCTAGCTCAACTTCGCGCTTGGTGTAGTTTTCAGCTTGTTGTTTATATGAGCCTGCTGCCATCATCCCGAAAATGATGTCATCGCTTAAGTCCCAGCGATCGCCAATGGCGATATTACCGCGAACTCCAGGGTCCGTACTTTCAGTAAATACCGTCATGTCGCGATACATATCATTGGCTAAACCACGGTTAATGGCTTGAGCATTGGCAAAATCAATTGTGCCATTTGAACCAGTAACAATATCAATGGGGCTAATTCCGCCATATTGATTGGTCACCTCGTTAATGCTGTTTGGCATTGCCCGAGTGCCATCATCTTGGCCAGTCCAATCATCACCGCCACCGTTATAGGTATAAGTGTCATCGCTATCATTAGTGTTATAACGGCCACCTATTGACGCTTTAAAGAAAAAGTCTGCAGGAATAGATTTAGTACGAATATCAACATGACCACCGCCAAATGCAGCTGGCGTGCTGGCTGAACTGGATTTTTGTACTGATAAAGATTCAATGATAGAGGCTGGGAACATATCCAGCGGTACCACATTACGGGTAGGGTCTGGCGATGGTACAACCGCACCATTGAGTGAGGTACTTGAATAGCGTTCACCCAAACCGCGTACATAAATGAACTTGCCATCCTTCAGGGTTAATCCGGTAACACGTCGAAGCGCGGCGGCGGCATCACTATCTCCGGTGCGAGAAATCTGGTCTGCGCCCATAATATCAACCACGGCGGGTTGCTCGCGGCGCTCTTCCATCGCTTCTGAGGCTGAGCTACGTAAACGCCCCGTTACCGCAATGACTTCAATAGGGAAATCTTCACCAGGATCATAAGCTGGTGTCTCTTCCGAGTAAGCAGGTAGTGTTGCAAAAAGTGAGGCTGCGGAAATGGCAGTGACAACAGCTAGGCTTAGCTTATTAGCGATAAAACTCGGCTTGGTTTTCATAACGTTTTTCAATCCTGTACACAGTTCAGGTCGCGCCACTAAGATGTGATACACCAGTGACAATTAATGTAAATTTAACTAACTATTTTGATTATCTAATCGGACTTTAAGCAGCATCGAGGAGTACTCACTCCCCGATGCCTAAGGTTTACTACTCGCTTTTATTTAATAAAAGCCCAACCTTCACGCCAATCAGTTTGGCCATCGAATGCACCGATATAATCAGTTGATTCGAAGAAGGTGTCAGTCGTACTCATATCAAGACCCGTACCCAATAACACAGTGTCAGTGCCAGCAGGCATGCCATTAGTTAACGTCACTTCTTGAGCAGAGTTACCTGTTTGAGCTAAGAACCAGGCCTGCGTGTCTACCGCATCGGTTGTATCTGTGTTGTCAGAGCTGTATTTGAATGGCTCGTTACAGTCGATAACAGAGTGAGACATCACTAATGTTTCATCGTTAACGTTGGTAACAAGACCTGCGTAAGTACCGTCTAGTTCTAAACACTCACCTGATTCAGTCTCAGAAGTTGCACCTTTGCGACCTTGAATCAATAGGTTGTGAATTGATGCACGAGTAGCAACACGAAGAATGATGCCTTCGCCTTTATCGCCACTGGCATTTTCAATATCAGCACCAGGAAGAATTGTTACGTTAGAGATAGTTGGGTTTGAAATCGGCGTGTCGTCAGTGCCTTTATGACTATCGCCTTCAATACCACGGTTAGCTTGACCATCTTCATGGGTGATATACACGTACTGTGCTTTACCCTGCCAGCCGTTAGTCCAATCTAAGCTGTCATCAAAGTTATCCGTTAGGTAAACATATTTAAGATTGACTGCACCGCCCCAAAACTCAACACCATCATCGCCATTTGCATGGACTTGAATATGGTCAACTTGGGTTCCACTGCCCACTGCCGCAAATGAGATGCCGTTCATTTCTTGGGTATCATTGACTTTAAAGCCGGCGTATTTGACTACCACATAGCTGATTTGACCGCTGTTATCAGCATTGTCATTACCGCCGTATGGGAAGTCGCCCACTTCAAATGACACATCACAGTTGTCTTTATCAGGACACTTGTTGGTTTCGCCATTACCCAGAATAACTAAACCGCCCCACTGACCACGCTCACCTTCTGCGCCAGCTATTACATCTTGCTGAGAGGTCATAACGATTGGATGCTCAGCACTGCCTTGGGCCATGATTTTAGAGCCACGGCTAATGGCGATGTAGCTGTTGTCGGTCGCAAATAATTGCGTACCCGCTTGAATTGCCAGTGTTGCAGAGTCTGCGTTATCACCACCTACAATCACCGCGCCGCCATCTACTTTGTACATCACGTTTTGACCAGCAAGCAGTGTTGTATTGGTGGTGATGTTACCTTCGATTGAACAGACTAAAGTCACGCTGTCATCTTTATAAAGGCCTGCAACCACATCTTCTGAAGTTGTGCCTACAGGGCAAGATGTTAAAACTGGTAATTCAGTTGGTGCAGGCGCTGCATCTTCATGAATGGCCGTGGTCCAGCCTTCCGTCCAGTCAGTGCTGCCATTAAATGCGCCGATATATTGGGCATCATCTAAACGGTCATCCATGTTAGCTAAATCAGCTGCGCCGCCAGTTAAAGCAACAGAAGATGAATTAGGCATATACCCTGATAAATCTGCAGCACCGGCTAAGTTACCTTCTTGGGCCATAAACCAAGCTTCAACGTCGTAAGCTTTGGTGTAACCTTTATCAGCATCAACCTTGGCACTCTTAAACGGCTCAACACAATCGATTAAGCTGTTTTGCATGTTTAAGTTGCCAGCTTCAGCGGTATCAACTGTATTGTCGTCATTGATTTCTAAACATTCGCCAGAATCAACATCGCCTTTAACCAGCATGTTGTATGCGTTAACAGCCGTGCCTTTGCGCAGTAAAATACCTTCAGCGTCATCACCACCACTGTTAGTGCCGTTAGCCACTTCAATGGTGAAGTTAGCTAATGTAGGCATAGACTGTGGTTCAGCATCAGCGCTGCTGTTGCTGTCACCTTCGATACCACGGTTTGAACCGTTATCCTCTTGACGGATATAAACGTGCTGGGCACTACCTTGCCAACCGTTAGTCCAATCTAGAGAGTCATCAAAGTTTTCAGTTAACACCACATGTGAAAGCGAAACGTTACCGCCCCAAAACTCAACACCGTCATCGTTATTTTTATGAATTTGGATATGATCAACAGTTGTACCTGCGCCAACTGCCGCGAAACTAATACCGTTCATTTCTTGGGTATCGTTGATTTTAAAGCCACCAAACTCAACCCGAACATACTGAATAACACCTGAGTTATCTTCAGTGTTATCACCACCGTAGTTGTGGTTACCCACTTCAAATGCAGCATCACAACTGGTTAAATCAGGGCATGAGTTAACAGGTGCGTTACCTAAAACTACTAAGCCGCCCCATTGACCCGCTTCGCCAGTTTGGCCTAGCGCCGCTTCAAGGGAAGTAAATACGATTGGCGCGTCAGCTGTGCCTTCGGCCATAATTTTTGAATCACGGCTAATGACTAAATAAGACTCGCTACCACCAATAATTTTAGTGCCAGCCATAATTGATAATTCAACCGAGTCAGCTTTATCGCCGCCGGCGATAACTGCGCCATCAAGCATCCACACCACATCATTTCCTAAAATGATGTTCGCGCCATCTTGACCCCCTACCTTTACTGTTGAAGCGCCAGTAGAAGGAGCAAGCGAGCCTGTTAACAGCCACACTTCTTTACCATCGATAGCCGCTATCGTAGTGCTTTTTTCAGCGAAGCCACCATAAGCAAGTTGTTGGTCAGTTTCAGTCGGTGTGGTTGGATCCGTTGGATTTGTTGGGTTAGTCGGCTCTTGTGAACCCGTATCAATATTGATATCGCCACCACAACCCGCAAGTAATAAAGTTGCAGAAAGCGCAGCTGATACAGCACTAAGTTTAAACATTTTTTTCAGTTCCATTGTCATCTCCGAAGACGGATGTAAGCGAGTTAAGTTGTTTCAATGGACGACAAACTAACCCGCAAAAATGACAAAAAGACTGCGTTAAAATGACAGTGAAATTTCACTAATATGATATAAATATTAATAGATAATAAAAACAGAGACTTACTGAGCGGTTTGAGTTACCTTTTATTGTCACATTATTAACAATTATTTTACCTAGGTGTCTTGTGGTGTGTTTTTTGGAGTTGAAAAAGTCTGTTTTTTGAGTTGAATAAGTGACGTTTTATCATTAATAATTGAATTATCAATATAGTCATCATTCAATTAGACAATTGTTACTAGCCTAAGCAGATTTGAGGTTGGAATGAAAATTAAACGCAAGATACACAACAAACCGATTTATTAAAATAGCCTAAAAATACTGCTTAATAACAGTATTTTAGAATAAACTGGTTCGCTATTATTTCGATTTAAGCCGCTACCACAGCACGTGTTTTCCACTGCACGCCAATCAGACCTAAAATCACTAATACGCCCACAAAGCCAGTACTTAACGGGTTAAACAATACCCAAGGTACCACGGCTATTGCCAGCACTCGCTCAATCGGTTTAAGCGGTCGTAATAGATAACCTTCTATCGAAATGGCTATCACGACAATAAAGGTCGCGGTTTGCACTATGGCAAACGTAAACGCCATTAAACCGGCATCAGGGTTAAGTAAATCAGTGTAAGCCATCATGATGGGGATAATAAATAAGCCTTATCTTAACCAACAACCTATATATCACATGCTAATTTATGATCAATTCAGGTTTAGGTGATCAAGCTAAACCTCTCAGTTAATACTCAAAAAAACGAGTATTGCTGACACTTATCATTAGTTCACTTTAATGCGCTCTACATCTGCAGCAGGCTCATGGATGACAAAATCAAGCTGCACTTGTGCATTTTTAACGCCATTTTCTGATTCGTTATAAACCCATTGTGATAAGGCATCTTTAGCTGATTGGTCAAATACACCTGTAGGAGATGACTTAATCACTGCAACATTCGACACTTTACCGGATTGACTAATATCAAACTCCAGTTGCACATAGCCATTGAGCCCTGCAGTTGCCGCTTTAGCAGGATAAATAGGGTCTATACGCATTGTAGGGACAACATGTGTCTCCGCTTGCTTAGCTTGTGAACCGGCATGAACTTGCTGGTTTATTATTAATCCACTGATACCTAATGCTAGGGTGATCCCCATGATGACGAGTGTGTTTTTTCCGTGCTGTTTTTTCATCTGAATAATCCTTTCTTTTAAGATGGTTTTATCTCCATAGTGAGTGTGTAACATGCTCAAAGGAACATGTTGCGAGTAGGCCAATAGCGCATGGCTATAGGCAATTTTATTATTTTTATCCATTTCTGATGTTACTTGAGCATCACACGACAACTCTTGGTCATGTCTAAAACGCCTGTAAGCAAACCACATCAACGGATTAAACCAGAACATCAATAGCACGCTACAACCAATGACATTGCACCATAAGTCTTTACGCTGATGATGGAACGCTTCATGAGCGATGATTGCTTGCTGTTGATTAATATCTAATGATTTGAAATTTAACGGCACCAGAATACAAGGTGACAATAACCCCACCAGCATTGGAGACTGAACGGATTCATGAGCCAATATATCAACCCCCTTATTGGTTTCAGCGACTTTAACCGCTGAGGCCACAATGGGATTAAATTGAGTCTGTTGGTACACCATACTCAATAATAACAAGCTCATAATCGCGATGTATAAGTAGTCGAGATACAGTGAGCTAATGAGCATAGAAGATAGCTTGATAGTATCAGTGGCAAGCACTTGATAATGCTGCATGACTGCAGCAGGCTCAGGCAATGACAACCATGAAAGCTTTAGGTGCATAAAGCCCTCAGGAAACCACAGCTGACCTACTGAAATTAGCAATAGTATCGGCACTGAACTCCATAACACATAAGTATAATGGGCACCGATTTTTGCCAAAATAACCCGATGAAACACCATCATCGGTAAACAAAATAGCGTTAATATTACGGTTTGTTCCATAAACCAATTCAGCATCATTTTTGCTCCTGCTGCCAATCATCAAGTAATGACTTTAATTCAGCAACATCTTCAGCTGATAACTTATTGTTCTTTGCAAAACCCGCCACTAAAGGGGTTAACTTGCCAGAGAACATACGTTCAACAAATGATTCGGACTCTTTAGCTGTGTAGTCATGCTCAACAATCAATGGTGAATAATGGTAAACCCGACCTTGCTTCTCAAAACTAATCGCCTGCTTTTTTACTAAGCGGTTAATTAAGGTTTTAACGGTTTTTTCATGCATGTCATGACTTAATGCCAGAGCATCAACCACTTCAGTTGATGTTAAAGGTGCCCGTTGCCAAAGTTGTTTAAGGACTAATAGTTCGCTATTGCTGATGTCTTTCATCGTTTACTTCCAATGCTATTTGTTTTCGATGCTATTTTTTCAATACTGTTTTTTCAATGCAGTGTTGGATAAAAGATGTTTGAAATACTGCTTCTTTCAATAAAGTTTGCTTCAAACATTAGGATTACGGTTGTAATCTTCAATTAAGATTACAATCGTAATCCTAATTAAGCAACACCTTATTTGCAGTTTTTTTGAACAGCTATATTCGTGAATGGAGACTATGGCCAACATGCCAGTAAGTGAAAATGCAGCTTAAGCGACAATAAAGTGATGTAAATCAAAACAAAAATGCCAGTCGATTTACATCGACTGGCATTGGTTTTAATGGCTACCTGTACTGTGATTGAATTTAAATAAACAGTATGGAAAGTCTATTTCATTTCAATCAACTAGCGAGCTTACTTAAGCTCTGCTGGCCATTCTTTTTTAACGCGCTTATCTAAGAATATTTCTTTAGACGCTTGCATTGCTTCTAAGTCAAGACCCACTAAAGGTTGTACCTTCGCTTTAGTGTCGTACTTAGTCGCATCATACTTGTAGCTAGGTGCGTACTTGGCTAGTAATGCATTAGCTTCAGTCAATGCTGCATCTAAAATGCTATTAGATTTTTCAAGCAAACGTACTGCTTCAGTCGGGTTATGCGCATGAATACCGTGAGATGCTGTTGCACTATCCCAGAACCATTGCGCATTTCTCACTTTAGTCAGTAAGCTATTCATTTCACCGGCTAATGGTGTTTTCGCTTTAAGTGCAGCTTCATAGTTGCCTTTAGCTTGTGGAATAGTTTGACCTGCTTCTAGGCCTTTAATGCCATTAGCAGCCCAAATAGCTTGTGCTTTAAAGTGTACTTCAGTTAAACGTGGGTCGGTGCCATTGGCATCGAAACGTAACTTAGTGAGCTCAGCTTTACGCTCGTCAAGGATCTCTTTAAAGTCACCAGCTTCATGACATGATTGACAGTCTGCTGGCAATTTATCAGCTTCAAAAGTCACTTTATGGTTAGAGAATTCAGCGCCTTTAGCGTTAGTCGCTTTAGGCATATGACAAGTCGTACAACCAAACTCTAAATGGTCATCCATTGCATGTTCTGTTCTATCTAACATGTTTTCAAATTCTGGATGCTGCGCTTTAATCATTGGCGCACCAGATACTGCGTTGGTCCAATCTTTAAAGCCGCGTTGGTCAAAATACGCAAGTTGTGCTTCAGCAGCAAAACCTACATATAAACCGTCAGTACCTGTGTAATTAACAAACTTTTTGTAATCAGTTTCAACGCCTGGTACCCAGTAATCCATTGGGTATTTCACTTTTTTGCTATCAGTGCCATCAAAATAGTATTCAACATGACACTGAGCACATGTTTGGCTAGCTTGCATGATTGAATCTTGCTTAGCGAAATCTTTACCAATTGTTTTCATCGCACGATCGGCATACGGACGGCTCAATCTAAGCTCTTCTTTACCTAACTCATGACAATCAGCACAGCCGATTGTGTTAGACATTTCATGACCCCAAGTTGACCAAGCATTGTCAGAGAATTTACCTTCACCTACTTCGTCATACATGCGAGCAACATCAGGGGTTTTACATGACCAACAACTAGCAGCCATTGCTTCACCAACCACTTTGCCGTCATGACCAACAACAGGGTGGCCTACCCGCAGAGTTTTAATAATATCTGTTAATGCATAATGGTGACCACGAGCACGGTTATAGTCTTTAGCAAAACCATAACCCGCCCAAGCCGAAACAAGGTTTGGGTTAGCCGCTAAAAGATCGTCAAGCTCGCCATTGGCTGGGGTACTTTGCTCAGTTTCAGCCCAAGTTTTATATTGCTCAGGGAAGGTTTGCTGCCAGTTTTCACTCTTGTATAGATCAACATCTTTAGCAACTACAGTACCTGTAAAAACTGCAGATACCATCACCGCTAGCGCTAGCTTTTGTAATTTCATCATCACTCCTAATGGAACTCTATTTATATTTATTAGCATTCATCAATTGCTATAACTTTAATTCTTTCATTAAAGCTTAACAATTAATATCACAGACAATATAAACACACATTTATTTAAACCATTTATGTGACAATGTTCTAATCCAATACAATAACCTTGCTACAGAGCCATACCACTTTAGAGGTATTCGCAACAAAAAGAAATAAAACATAATAATACAAATACCAAATTATAATATAACGAAAGACTAAATAATGTAAAAAACTATTAAAACATAGACATAAGCTAACAATGACAGGAAAGTTAACATAATTAATATTTATTTTAAATACCGAATAACATTAAATGTTTTCTTAAATTAAGCTTAAAAGAAAATTAAACCAGCATTAAAAAATTAACAAGAAGCGATATTGTTAAAATAAAAGTATCTATCTAATACATGTCATAATTTATTAAAAGGCAACTTATTAGAGGTTGATTTATTAGTAATCGGTTTATTACCAGATATCAATAGTCAATAAATTTGATAATATTATTTAGTGCATTGTCAATCGATAAATACTTGGTAATATAATTTATACAAATTAAATTATATTAAAAATATTAATAGTAGAGTTTATCAAAAATATTTTAAAATACACTCATACAAAATCGTTTCAGACCTGCTTATATCGTCTTTATTTCATGTAGTGACACATATTGAAAATACACATAGGCCATAGCTACTAAGCCCAATTATAGGATTGGGCTTAGCTTAGTTAACCTTTATTAAATTACTTCATGACTCATTCTTCGGTTTAGTGACGTTTTCCTCTCGATACAGCCACTGATACATAGTCGGCAGTACCAGCAGCGTCAGTGCTGTAGAGCTAAACAGTCCACCAATAATCACTATTGCTAAGGGTTGCTGAATTTCACTGCCGACACCTGATGAGATTAAGATGGGAATTAAGCCTAAAGCAGAGGTTAGCGCAGTCATTAATACCGGACGTAATCTGCCAACAGTGCCTTCATAGACGCTATCAAATAAGCTTTCTTTACCCCCAGAACTTTCAACAGTTAATCGACGCTGGTTAATCGAATCCACCAGCACCACCCCATTAAGCACCGCAACGCCGAATAAGGTAATAAACCCTATAGAGCTAGGCACAGACAGATAAGTGCCCGTGACATAAAGCGCCACTACACCGCCGATCAAGGCTAACGGCACATTAGCCATAATCAAGGCCACTTGTTTGATAGAACCAAAGGAGAAAAATAATAACAATGCGATTAAACCGATCGAAATTGGCACCACTAACATCAATTTTTGTTGCGCGCGTTGTTGGTTTTCATATTGACCGCCAACGACAACGGTATAGCCTGCAGGCAATTCAGCTTGCGGCACAATGGCATAGATATCATTAACCACTGAACCCATATCACGACCCGAAACGTTTGCTTGTACCACAACACGTCTTTGCACATCATCACGGCGAATATTCGGTGGCGCCATTTCAACGCCCACTTCAGCCACTTCCCCTAATCTCACTTGGGTGCCATTTACGCCCATCATGATCAAATTACCTAATACATCAGGTGAGCTACGGTACTCTTTCGCTAAACGTACGTTAATATCGTAGCGTGCATTACCATCAATCACTTGGCCAGCACTCACACCACCAATACCTTGGCTAACAAGGTTCATCACTTGATCGACACTTAACCCATATCGAGCCAGTTGATCGCGAAGTGGCCTAATAACCAATTGCGCTTCACCACTGACTTGCTCAAGTGATACATCTACAGCGCCAGGAATAGCACTGACAAGCTCAGTAAGTTGTTGACCTTTTTCAGATAGCACATCTAAATCTGGACCAAAAATCTTAATGGCTAATTGCGCTTTAACCCCTGACAATAATTCATCAACGCGGGTGGCAATAGGCTGTGAGAAAGTAAACAATAATCCAGGGAAGATACTCAGCTTTTCTTCCATCAAATGTTGTAGCTCAAAGCGATCGCTGGCGCTTTGCCATTCACTGACGGGCTTTAAGCCAATGTATATTTCAATGTTACTCACTGGTTCAGGATCGCCGCCTAGCTCAGGTGCGCCAATACGACTTAGCGCATATTCCACCTCAGGAAAGTCCATTAGCATGGCTTCAATTTTAGGAGCAATGTCGAGCGATGTCCCTAGACTTGCCGTTGGCGCAAGCGTGACACGTAAGTTGATGGTGCCTTCTTCAAGTTCAGGGACAAACTCTGTGCCTAAACGTGGCACTAACATCATGCTGGCAATAAACAACACCACGGCGGTGCCCATCACTGTCACTGGACGATTCATGATTGATGCGAGTAATTTACGGTAACCTGCTTCAATCGGCGCTAAAACCACGCTTTTTTTGATGGTAACGCCACGATTAAATAGATATACCGCCATCGCGGGTACGGCTATTAATGCCACTAACAAGGCTGAAATCATCGCCAGAATGATACTTACCGCCATTGGCTGGAATAATTTACCTTCTACCCCCTCAAGTGCAAATAACGGAGCAAATACCACAATGATAATCGCAGTAGCAAAGAAGATTGGGCTACATACTTCTTTAGCTGCTTTCATCACTTTGGCAACGGTAGATGTTAAGTCAGTCGTTTTGGAATCAGTATTTGATCCATCCGCTAAGGTGCCTTCCTTTCTGGTTAAATGCTTGAAAATATTCTCAACCATCACCACTGAGCCATCAACTAACATCCCGATGGCAACAGCTAAACCGCCCAAAGACATCAAGTTAGCAGACATGCCGTAATACGACATGATAAGTAGTGCCATACCAATAGAGATCGGGATAGACAGTAATACCAGTAAGGTCGCTCTGATGTTGACTAGAAATAACGCTAAGATGATGACAATAAAGAAAAATGCCATTAATAAAGCATTCACCACGGTCGTCACTGCTTGTTTAACCAGATCAGATTGATCGTAAAACACCTCAAACGATACGCCTTCCGGTAGCGATTGTTCAATTAAGGCCACTCTGTCACTGATATCATCAATGGTCGCTTTAGTATTTGCGCCCATGCGCTTAAGTACGACACCCGCGACCACTTCACCCAAGACTTCGACTTTATCATCTTGCTTTCTAGTCATAGTCACGGCGCCAACACGAATTTCACTGCCATAAGCCACTGTCGCAATATCTGCTACCCGTACAGGCGTGCCGCTGACTTCGGTTAATGAAATTTGGCCAATGGCTTTAAGCCCTGCATCACCAGCAGGCAATAAACCGTAGCCACGAACAACTAGCTGTTCCTGACCTTGATCCATAAACCAGCCGCCCGCATTACGGTTATTGCTTTCTAATGCATCGGTGACTTGCTGCATTGTCAGGCCATAACTGAGCAATTTATTGGGATCAATTTGTACTTGATATTGACGAACATCACCGCCAAAAGATAACACTTCAGTGACACCACTCACTGGCATCATGATCAATTTGACTAAGTAATCATTAAGACTACGAAGCTCTGCAGCGTCGACACCTGACTCTGGTGTTGCACGCAAAATATATTGATATATCTGCCCTAGCCCTGACGTATTAGGGCCAATTTCTGGCACCCCGACGCCGTCTGGGATCATTTCACGGGCAGCTTGCAGTTGTTCAAACACTTGCTGACGAGCAAAGTAAATATCGGTGCCTTCAGCAAATACCACTGTCACTATCGACAAACCGGTGCGAGATAATGACCTCACTTCAGTCACTGCAGGCAAGGCATACATTGCCGATTCAACCGGGTAACTGATCAGTTTTTCAACTTCTTCTGCCGCCAAACCTTCAGCCGCGGTATTGACAGTGACTTGTACATTGGTGACATCCGGAAAAGCATCGAGATTGAGTTTGGGTAACATAAACGCACTGGCTACAGCGATACATAGCAAGGCTAAGCCGACAAGCAATCGGTTACGGATGGCAGACTCTATTAATTTAGCTAACATGGCTTATTCCTTCCTAGTGGTTGTGGATATCAAAACCGGCTTTCGCCAATTCAGATGCCAACAGGAAAGCACCGCTAATCACTACCTGACTGTTTGGTGCCAGTCCGGTAACCATGTTCATGCCACGTTGACGTTCAACGACTTCAACTTCTACCGCTTCAAAGCCATCCTCAACTTGAATAAACACCTGCCAATCTCCATCACCGCCGCGAGTTAGTGCTGCGTCGGGTAACACCACACCGCCATTAAGCGCATTAGGTAAATATAATTCGGCAAATTGCCCTGCATGCAAGCCGTACTCAGTATTATTGATACTGACAAGCACTTGCTCGGTACGTGTAATCGGGTTGAGTTCATGCGAACGACCAATAATCGTGCCTTCAATCGAGACCTTGCCCACCTTTACCATGGCTTTATCGCCAGATTCAATACCATCAGCTTGTATAGCTGACAGTTGCGCTTCAACCCATAAGTGCGACTCATCAGTTAACTGCATTAATGGCGCACCGCCTGCAGATACTTGCCCTAACATGGCGACATCTTGTTGAACACGGCCACTAATGGGTGCCAGTAATTTGAAACTACCTATTTCACTCGGCTTTGAAGTTAACGCCACTATCTGTTCAGGCGACATTTTAATTGCTTCAAGGTTTGCTCGGGTTAACTCGGCTTGAACTTGAGCCAGTAAGCGCCGACTGGCCGTTACGGTATTCTTATTCATGCGATTTACTCGGCTCCACTCAGCGGCCGCTGTAATATAATCAGCCTGAGCTTGCGCAACTGCGACCCCCCCTAAGGTCAACAGTACTTGTCCTAGAGTCACTTCTTGCCCCGGTACGACGTGGCGCTTTAATACTCTGACATCTAATTGCGGCGCTATGGTCATGGTGCGATCGCGATCGACAATCAATGTGGCAGTAGCAACATCATCTAAATTAAACGTGCCAGCACTGAGGCTGACAACATTAATACCAGCAAGTTGTTGTTGCTGTTCGCTTAATACCAGCGCTTCATCACTGTGATCATCGACTGTGTCATTACTTTTTTCGACTAGAGCTGCAGCTGTCTCAGTTACGCCTTTTTCATCTTGGGGTTCATTATTTTCAGGAGCCTGCTCTTCTGTCACATGAGCTTCTGCAGCATGCTCTTCACTGCTGTGGATATTTGCCTGTGCAGCATCCGTATTAGCGTAAACACATCCGCTCATACCAACAGCCATACCAACAGTCACAGCCATCAATAACCCAAAGCTAATACTTCTTAAAAAACCACCTTTGAGACGGTTTGAGTAGGTCGCACTTATGTCATCCGATTTAAATTGATAAATCGCCTGTGTAGAAGGATTTAGTTGCATATTTTTCATCTTTATTACCTATGTGTCCCGCAGTTATTGCGGGGGTTTACTGATATAAAAGCGGTTATTGATAACGCTTTGCGATAGCGTTCATTTGCGACTGTTTATCGGTTCATAAACGTCAATCAACAACATAAGAATGCTTAATATTCAGTAACTAATATAGTGGGTTTAATTGGCTATTTTTAGTGATTGGGTCATATCCCTTGAGGTCAATTGCTCACGCAATATTTGCTCAAGCTGACCACTATTGCCCATCCAAGCAAGCCAATTTTCATACAAGCTTGCCTCCAGCCTTAAGCCGGCAATGTAGCTACTGCTCATTTGCTGCTGACTTTGCAAATAGTCGCTGGTGGCAATATCGCCACTACGCCATTGCGTCGATAAAGCAGAGGATGCAGCCTGACCTGATTTTTGCACCAAATCCTCCCACTGCTGATATCGTTGTAACAACCGCGGCACCGCTCGATTAAATTGCATCCATTGCTGCTGCATGAGTCGCTCTTCCACTAAATAAGCTTGCTCTGCGATGCTAATATCTTCGCTGGCGGTGGCGATTGCATCACTGTAGTTATTGCGAATTTGCAATGGAATTGAGACACCAACAGCAAACTTATTGTCACTGCCTTCGCGCTCAGCACTTAAGCTAATGCTTGGGTCTTCAGCGAGATCAGCTTTCATTTGGTTTACTGTCAGCTTGGTGAGCATCACTTGTTGATAAGCACTTTTTAATGCTGGCAATTGCGGCGATACCGATTGAAAACTCGGAATTTTAGCTAAGGCAAGGTAGTCAATATTCAGTAAATTATGGGTCATGACTTCAGCAGATTGAGATGGGTTTGAAAATAATATTGGCCCTAATAGGCCATAAACGGCAGTTTCTGCGTTGAGCATTTCTTGCTCTGCAATCGCTAAGTCAGCAGCATTATTGGCCACATCCAATTGCATCAGTTGCAGCTCAACCATTGAGATATCGCCCACTTCAGCACGCTGTTTAGCAAGCGCTAATTGCCTTTGGGCTGAATCAAATTGCTGCTGATTAAATGCCAACAATTTCTGATTCTGTTGTAGGTTAGCCAATGCCAGTAACTGCTGCGATAATAACTGACTGCGGTTAAGTTCAATTGACGCTAGCACCATTTCAGATTCTAACTGTGCCACTCGAACCGCTTCACCGCGTTTATCACTCCAATCAATGGTTTGACTCACTGCGATTGAGTAAGTGTCATCACCGGGGGCGTTTTGATAATCCAAGCCAAGCTCTGGATTATAAATGGCATTATCTGCCGAAGTTAACGCCAGCTTAGTTTGCTTCATCAACACTTTCTGGGCTCTCACCTCAGGCAGTTGCTCAAATTGCGTCATTAACTCGGGGAGCCACACATTCACACTTGAATGAACTGCTGTTTGTGATTGCGTTAGTGCCGCGAGACTCCCATTAGAGCCAATATTTTTGTCGACATCAGGTGTCGAACTATGCGCGTTAGCTGCAAATAGCGGTATCGCAATTGCAGTCGCAATGAGGGTTTTTCTCATCATAAATCCTAGATTTCAGTATTAACTGAAACGCTATTGTCAAATTTACGATTAATATTTTTCAGTAAAAAAATTATCTAAGTTCAGTGTGTTAGTACTGCTAAAAGCGACAGACACATACACAGTTTCTCATTTAGCCAATAAAGACTAGATGGCACTACTGAGCTGAATTGATACAAATTAGATAATGGTGAGAAATAATATTAATCACATAAAAATCAAAAAGGATTTATGCGATAGGGGGGCGGTAACTTAGACGAGATTCAGGCGGTAAGTAATCTTCAATGAAGGTTTTTGGTGATTCAGAAAATGGAATACTTGGCAGCAGATTAGCCACAATGCCAATGGCAGTGGCTGAACCACCGTGACACTGACAATCTAAACAAAGCTCATAGCTTTGGTTTTGAGTATTATCATTGGTCGCATGTTGATGGTCTGCTACGGAAAATAAACTATCAACATCATTCTTATCACAAATATCTACTAGGGCAGAAAAAACCAAATGTGAATGATTTACGTCTTCTTGTTCGCTTTCTCCAAGATGCAGTTGATGCCCGCCAAAGTTAGTACTGAAAAACTGCAGTAACATAACGGCGATCATATACTTGGCATATTTTTGAATAACGACCAATGAGTGCAAAGCGTACCTTAGTGGTTCTGAGTGATTAAATCTTAGCGATTAAGTTGTGTAACTGAATCGGTAAATATGACTGCGAGTGTAACTGAAAGTTCACCACTCGCGACCATTAAATTCATCAAGCAATACTTAGATCACAAATTATCATGCTAAAAAATCAATTAAAATACACAATGCTTCGCATAATCAGTCGCTTCATTAGCAGTCCAATCACCGCTAGGTTTTTCTTTCATTTGCTTACACCACGCCTCACTGCCTACTTCTGGTGAACAGGCACTTAGACCGATAATTAATAAACCTGCGCTTAATACTGCCGCTATTTTTGAAGATGATTGAGTTAATGACATACTTTCTAATTCCCTGAATGGTTAATCAAATAAATTATTGTTGTAGCCAAGCTATGGCTTGCTGTTTTTGCTCTAATGGAAACCAAGCCACCTCACCTTGCATGAAAGGACCCAGTAAATTAACCGCATTGCCTACCCAGTCAGGGCCACCGACAAACACTAATGCATCAAAATGGGGTAATTGCACTTTATCGCCCCCAGACAAGGAGCTGACATCCCAACCTTCAAGTAACACGTCAGCCTCTATGTATAAGAAAACCTTACCAGTTTGTTCGCGATATTGGGCAATTAAAGGTTGTAGTTGAATGCGATAATCTTGAGTAGATAAGCGTCCACTAACGAATAAGCTAATAACGCCTTTAGCGATATCGGGGATTTGGCACAACATAAAGCAACTCCAAACGGTCAATGTGGCCTAGTTTCTAGATAATTATTGATAGTAACAAATCTTATCCGCAGTACTAAACAAAAGTTTGTTAAACTCAAGTGGTAACAAACAATAAACTCGAATCAGCCCCCTTAAATAGACCCAAGTAAATGGTAAAAAGTAGAATCATATAATGATCAAGATAACCAACAGCGTCAGCATCGAAGATAATGAAATTGAATGGCAATTTATCCGTTCAAGCGGCGCTGGTGGGCAGCACATTAATAAAGTTTCCACTGCAGCGCAGATTATTTTTGACATACGTCAGTCATCGCTACCTGAGTTTTATCAGCAAAAGCTATTGGCCAAAGCCGATCATCGCATTACTAAGAGCGGTAAAGTGATCATAAAATGCCAACAAAGCCGCAGCCAAGATTTTAATCGTCAGCTGGCATTAGAGCAGTTTATTGAGCTAGTAAAAAGTGTCGGTATAGTGCAAAAAAAACGTATTGCCACCAAAGCAACTAAAGGCAGTCAACGCCGCAGAGTCGATGCCAAAAAGCAGCGCGGCGCTACGAAAGCGCTACGAAAAAACAAATCTGATTATTAAGCTGCAATCGTTTTCAAACTCGCCTTAATACAGCCATGAAAATTTATCCACTTATGGCAATAATTACATGATAAATTAACCTTATTCGGTATTATCAATACTCATCAGTAGCAATTTTAAGGAAAGTGCATGACGCCCAAAGCCAAGATTTTACTAGTTAATGGCCCTAATTTAAATTTATTAGGCCGTCGTGAGCCAGGCCTTTATGGCAGCGATAACTTAGACACCATTGTGGCAAAGTGTCAGTCTCAAGCCCATGGTGCCGAATTAGACTTTGATCATATCCAGTCTAATGCCGAACATGCACTTATCAATGCGATTCATGCCACTGATGCCAAGTTTATTGTGATCAATCCTGCCGCCTTTACCCACACCAGTGTCGCCCTGCGCGATGCACTGCTTGGGGTGAATATTCCGTTTATTGAAGTCCATATTTCAAATGTTCATGCTCGCGAGCCTTTTAGACATCATTCTTATTTATCAGATAAAGCGGTCGGGGTAATTTGCGGCTTAGGCATTCAGGGCTATGAGTTTGCAATGCAAGCCGCTATTAGCCAGCTGAGCAAGGATTAAAGAAAGGACTAGCGTTAGCTATAGAGATCTACAAGATATGAGTAAATTAAAAGCAGATGTCAGTATTATTCAAGCGGGGATTTTCAGTCAATGGGATTCTGATAGTGATGAACTGCCAAGATTTTTAAAAGCCACCGTACATGTGCCTGCTGAAATAGACATTGAATTTGGCTTTGTCACCCGTATTCGCAAAGCCAAAAATCAAGTGTTAGGTTACTGTATTTATCACCCCGATATTCCCGATGCAGAAGGCAATATTCAAGCGCCTTTCGATGGTGAAGTATACATCAAAGAAAACGATTGGAAGTTTTACCTTGGAGACTGTATTTGGGCGCCAATTGACAACAAAGTCGGCAACTGGCGCATGACCCTAGAGCTAAACGGCAAAGTTATCGCCGATAAAACCTTTAAAGTGCATTTGCCTGAATAAGTTATTTATCTGCAATAACCGCGCAATTACGCCCAGCATCTTTTGCTTGATATAAAGCCGTATCAGCAAGTTTTAGTATTGTATCCCACTCTTCTACTAGCCTTTTAGCAGTAGTCGGCTGGCTTGCTCCTATCGATACTGTCACCATTAAATCGCCTGTTGGGGTTGTAATAGCCTCTGTGCTAATCGCCTGATTAAAACGACTTAACACTTCATCCAAAGATGCGGGATCAGCTTCGTCAACTTGCAATAATATAATAAACTCTTCACCGCCCCATCGTACTAATACATCCCCTTTACGAATGCTGTTCGATAAACGCTTGGCCACTTCTGTGAGCACGATATCCCCAGTATCATGACCATAATTATCGTTCACTTTTTTAAAGTTATCGCAGTCAATCATCAACATACAATAATAAGCATTCGGAAATGCGGTTAGCTCATGATGAATAAAGTGCTCGATATAGCGGCGGTTGTGTAGTCCTGTGAGTTGATCGTTATTTGAAGCTTTATACAAACTTTTATTTGATGTTCGCAGGCTATCGATGTTCTTTTCACTTAAAAAGTAACGTCTAATTAATAACACTAAGCCAATAGCTAAAATAGCCAAAGCTAACAACCATATTCTTTCTTGTAGCTCTTTTTTATCAAGTGTGGCGGCCTTCAGTTCATTTTCTGCGGTTAATAAGGCAATTTTTTCATCTTGAAGCTGGCCTTCATACAAGGCTTTTAAGGCAAATAACTGTTCTTCACGCTGATTGAAAAGCAGCTTTTGGGTGCCTTCATAATAAGTGGTTAATTGCTCAATGGCCTCAGGGTATCGCTGCTGTGCTTGATAGACTCGCGCCAATAATTCATAGGACTTTAATAGTGAGTCTTGGTTATCAATGGCCTTAAGCCCGGCCATGGCATTGTTGGCATAATCACCAGCAGTGGCGCTATCACCCTTAAATAAACTGACCTCGCCGAGACCCATTAAGCATTCGTTATAAGGTAATTGATCATGCACTTGCTTCGCGAGCTCAACACATTCCATTGCCACTGGCTCAGCCTCAGCAAAGAGTTGCTGACTAATTAATAAGTGGGTCTGGGTCATTAAGGCGTTGACAATAAGCTGGTTATTATTGGACTCCCGTGCCACGGCAATGCTTTTTTCACTGTATTGGGTCGCCGCTTCTATATCATTAATTTCTAGCATATTGTTACTAGCATTACTGTATAGGATCACTAAGTACTCAAAGCTGACATTATCACTTTTAAGATATAACTCAGTGGCTTTTTTATTGTATTCAATCGCGCTAGGCCAATCTTCAACCATAGAATAAAGCACTGATATATTTGAATATAACTTAAATACAAAATCGCTATTATTGGTGGTTTCAGCCAGTTTAATCGCTCTTTGATAATCCTCAATCGCTAATTCATACGCTAAACTACGTGAGTGAATTATGCCTCGTATATTAAGTGCACGAGCCAGTAAGCGGTCATAATGCAGTTGTTCGGCTAAGCTGATCGCTTGCTCTATCAGTCGCAGCGCTTTTTTACCTTCACTTTTTCTCGCCGCCAAGGTGCCTTTAATGGTTAGGCCTTCGGCCACAATCCAGTCTTGGCCGCTATCTAGGCCAAATTGATATAAGGTTTTAGTGGTTTTTTCTGCCGCCTCAACATCAGACAGTACAAATTGAACGTTATAAAGGATCAGATAATAAATGGTTTTAAAATAGTCATTACCATCGATAACACCTTGGGATTTTAGTTGCTCTAAAGCCGTTAAGGTGCCTTCAGGGTCTTTATCAGCCCCAAGATATAACGCCGTTAATTGCGGCCCGTGTTCACTGCTGGCGATCTCATCTAATAGATCAAATGCGGCAGGCTTTTCTGCACTAGCAGATGTCGCAAAAATACCGCAAAAAAAAAGCAATAATACGGGTAATAGTGAATGGCGCAGCAGGTGATTCAAGTGAACCTCGTCGTTTACAACTAACTAAATCGAAAAATTAATCAAATAGCGAATACTTGGAATAACTAAAGCAGAGAACCGCTACGGCATACTCTTGAGTTGACGGAGCATAAATGGTCTTACAACCCCAACTTAGAGTCATCTGCTATTTCGCTCGACAATTACAATATAAAAAACTATTTCGATTATTTTCAGATATTTACAGGATGTAAAAAGGTAACAGATTTCGTTAAAGAGTGTGGATATTTTCGATGAAAAATATGGCTAAGGCTACAATTTGTTACTTTTAAAAATAAATATGAGAGCTTGATTTCAGTGCTTGTTACAGAGGGCATATAAATCCTCCTTCAGAAGCGGTAACACATACCGACAAGTAACTCGAAGCTTGATATAATCCCTTTTTGCCTTTTTAATGCTAACGAGCACAACTATGTCATTGCAGTCTTCTCTTACTCACGCCATTAATCAACGCGCTGAATTTTTTCAACAAGCGGCGCTTCAACAAACCGATTGTTTTCGGGTATTTCATGGCACTGTTGAAGGCGAAAATGGGCTTAATATTGACCGTTATGGTAATGCGTGGCTCATTCAAACATTCCATCAGACCTTAACTGAGCAACAACTTACGCAAATAACCGAAATCCTTAACGCACATCTTGAGTTACCTATTATCTACAATGACCGTGCTAAACGTAATTCACGCATTGAAAATAATCTTGCTGATGACTTCAATGACTTTGCCTGCTCAGAGCAAGTTATCCAAGAAAATGGCATCAAGTTCACCTCAAAATTACGCCATGAAGGCCAAGACCCGTTATTGTTTCTCGATATGCGTATCGGTAGAGAATATGTCAGAGCCAATAGCCAAGGCAAAACCGTGCTAAACCTATTTTCATACACTTGCGGTATTGGCACTGCAGCAGCCATGGGCGGTGCAACTCGGGCAGTTAATGTGGATTTCTCATCATTTGCTTTGGCTGCAGGCCAAAAGAATGCTGAGCTCAATGAGGTAGCAGATACTTGTGAGTTTATTCAAAGCGATGCTTTTCCTGCGCTGCGTCAATTAGCTGGTCTTAAGGTTGGTGGGCGCCGCGGGCAAAAATTACCTAAGTACCCTAAGTTAGCTGCGACTCAATTTGATTTGGTATTTTTAGATCCGCCACGTTTTGCAAAAAGCCCATTTGGCACCGTTGACCTGATTAATGATTACCAAGGCTTATTTAAGCCTGCCATGCTAACAACAAAAAGTGGTGGCACCATAGTGTGCTGTAACAATGTCGCCAAAGTGGAACGACAAGCCTGGCTCAACAGCTTAGTGCGCTGTGTTGAAAAACAAGGCCGCAGTGTCAGCTCAATTGAATGGTTGCATTGCCATGAAGACTTCCCTTCTTTTGATGACAACCATCCCCTTAAGATTGTCGCACTAACTATTGATTAATTAATTCATAATGATAAAAAAGCCAGCTGACCTCTATGATGCAAGCTGGCTTTTTCTTTTTAAATCGTAATAACCTACTGCTCAGCAAGCCCTTTTCTAGCAACTGAGTTTAACCAATTGAGTTTGGCTAAATATTTCTGCTGGTTTTCCCCTAGGGATGTTAACGTCAACGCCTCTTTCAAGCTCTGCTTAGCTGCATAGGGTTTTCCCTGTGCATTGAGCGCCTTGGCTAACTCATAATAGGCCTGATGGAAATAAGGGCTATTTTTGATGAATTTTCTAAAGAATATCTCTGCTGCTCGGTAATCTTTTAACGCTAACGCTTCTATTCCCATGCTATACCAGCCATAAGGGCTTTCATTTTCCAGATCCAATAATTGCTGACTAATACTCTGCGCTTCATCTATTCGACCTTGAGAATTCAGAACAAAGCTGTAATTACTTAATAGACTTAGTGAGTTAGGCTTAAATTGCAAACCATACTGATAATAGGCTTCGGCAATATCATAGGCTTCAATACGGCGGTGTACTACTGCCATCATATTAATCAAGGGTACATAATCCGGTGCTAATGACAGGCCTTTTTGCATTAACGCAAAAGCTAATTCAAGCTTATCATCCAATAAGGCATCAGCAGCTAAATTACGGTAAAACATGGCTAAAAATTGACTGTCTGATACCACGCCACCATTGCGGTCGTTACGATCAGGAAAGTAATCAATCACAGAGAACTCTCCGCCATATAGATATAAATTTGATTTTGAATCACTGCTATCAACCTCATAAAGAAAGGTACGGACATGATCCGATGACACCATCAAATCCTTGGTGATGACGGTCACAAGGGGCGCACTATGCACTACTTGAAAAACAGCTTTAACATTTAAGAATTTTGCGACGCCATAGGTCAACATAGCTAGAGACATACAATTACCAGATTTATTTAACCACGCATCACTGGCATTAAAGTTTGAACCTTCATAGTTAAAATTAACCATTTTTTGACCAATAAATTGACTCACTTTTTTTCTATTGGGTAAAGCAGCAATTTCTTCATCGGCAATAAACGCCAATAACTCCCGCTCTTGTATCGGTGTTAGTTGAGTCAAACTCTCAATGGATGGCACAGTATATTTGCTGGCTTGAAGTTGGAGTAAACTACTCGCAGCAGGCATTTTCACATCAACTGATAAGTTTTTTTGGGACATTGAACTGCACGCAGATAAGCTCAATAGACTGATGACAACGATACTAAATCGGTATATCTCTTGTTTGATAAACATCCTGTAAACCCTTCTCCTTAAGCATATCTTCACTCAACTTAATCACTCAGCACATGTAGCGACTCACATGTGTAAAAATTAAGCTAACATGATTTTGATATGAGACAAATACATTCATTAGCCCAATCCTGATAAAGGAAGCCTATACTTGATGACGTCTAGTACTTACCACCTTAAGTGTAAACACTTGATTAATTGAGCATTTCACCTTAAGCCCTATAATTATTTACCCTTAATAACGCTCATCGTTTAACCCATTAAGTTTTACTATTTCTTCGCGCTTATCCCTCGCAAAAGTTAACCTCTGAACAAGCAAAATTGAATTTATCAATTAAACTTAGGCTCATGGTTCATTTTTACGCACAGTGGAACGAGCCATACATTTCGCTTTAAAAATTATAAATACCTTATTTTTATAATTAATATCAGCATATTGACTCATTAATAGGAAATTTAAATATTATGAAAATCAGCGCTCGTAATTCACTGGTTGGTAAAATCACCTCAATCGAAGAGGGTTCTGTAAACAATGAAGTGGTCATTGAACTTGCACCTGGAGTTGAGATCACATCAGTAGTCACTAAAAAATCTTGTCAGCAACTTGGTTTAACTGTGGGCGGTAATGCTTACGCGATTATTAAAGCCAGTAATGTTATGGTTGCTGTTGATTAATACCCTTTAGCATTTGGCTGTTACAGGTTTATTTAAAGTACATAAAAGTACCTATTCGCCCGCTTTAGCCAGCGCTATATGAGCGAAATGAACTTCCTTTTATTTCGCTCATATATCTATAAACATCAGCATCGGCAAACCACTCCAATGAGCAATTTTTCAGTTTTAGAATAAATAGCACACACCATAAAACATACTATGTAATCTGCTTTGATTGAGTCTAGCGGCAATTATTTATCTTAAACAGAGCCAGATACAGTCACTAAAGTGACTTTTTATTCCTCAAAACTCAGATTCTCCACCTGCAAATTCACAACATAAGCAGTGCAATTAAGCTAACGAAACCACCTTTACAATTAACATCAAGGGTTTAGCTTTTAATAACTTGTTAAATCAGCTCAACAAATGAACGACACTTGGCCTTTTAAGGCAATCCCCATGATATTTACCGCTAAGTTCCTCTATAATCAATATAACTAATAAATTAAAGCAAAATATTTATGCATATCTAATTGTGATATCTAATCACATTGTGTAACTCATTCAGTGCAAAACAAAAGGAGTTCCATGAATACTGTTTATTCTATTGGAGAGCTTGAATCTTTCCTCGTGGCAATTTTGGTACTATTCATTGGCCATACAATTAATCGACACGTACCTTCTTTCAGAAAATATAATATCCCAGAACCTATCGTGGGTGGACTTATCGTTGCAGGCGTAATCACCATATTACACTTCAACAAAATCAGTTTAGAATTTACTCTTTCAATGCAAAATACCTTGATGCTGATGTTTTTCAGTACCGTGGGGTTAGCGGCAAGTTATAAGCTATTAATGAAAGGCGGTACTAAGGTCATTGTCTTTTTAGGCATTGCATCTTTATATATCATTATTCAAAATGCGGTGGGCGTTAGCTTAGCCAGCGCTTTAGGGCTAGAGCCGATAATGGGCTTAATCGCTGGTTCAATTACCTTATCAGGTGGTCACGGCACGGGTGCTGCTTGGGCGCAAACCTTCCAAGACAACTATGGTATTAATACTTTAGAGTTTGCCATGGCAGCGGCCACCTTTGGTCTAGTCATGGGCGGTATTATTGGTGGTCCAGTTGCCCAGCGCCTTATCAATAAACATAACCTTGTTTCTTCATATGGTGTGGGTGGTAATCATCACGTAGATCATCCTGACTTAGTAACCTATGACCAATTAGAAATTGATCGCGTTACCGGTAAGAAAATTTTAGAAGTGCTATTCATTCTGCTGCTATGTGTGGCTGGGGCTAAGTGGTTCGGCAAATTTGTTAGCTCCATGGATATTGCATGGTTAAAAATGCCTGACTTTGTTTATGCCTTATTCTTTGGCGTGGTCATCACCAACGCCACTGAGTTGAGTCGCGGCTACAAAATCAACAGTGAATGTGTTGATATTTTAGGTACTGTGTCCTTGTCACTGTTCTTAGCGATGGCGCTAATGAACCTTAAGCTGTGGGAAATATTTGATTTAGCGGTACCGCTATTAATCATCTTAGTGTCTCAAGCGGCTATTTTAGCGGTGTTTGCCTACTTTGTTACCTTTAGATTAATGGGCTCAAACTATGACGCTGCAGTGATGGCTGGTGGTCATTGTGGTTTTGGTATGGGCGCAACCCCAACTGCGGTAATGAACATGGGCGCATTAGTTTCACGTACAGGTCCGTCGCCACAAGCCTTTATGGTAGTGCCTATTGTAGGGGCATTCTTTATTGATATTGTGAATGCCATTATCTTGCAAGGCTATTTAAGCTTTATGGGCTAGCGCTTAATACGCGAGTTTAACCGCTCGCTTTAGGGCTTAGTTAAAGCTAAACACAGATACAAAAATGCCAGTCAGTGACTGGCATTTTTGTCTTAAAGAAAACCGAATCCGCGACTAAGCCGTTGCCTCTTGGGTTTCTTTACCTGCACAGTGACCACATTGATTAATCACAAAACCAGCTTCAGTTTCAGTTAAACGACCGTTGCTAATAAACAGTTCAACTAACTGTGCGGCGCTCATATCACTGGCACGACAAGTATGAAACTCTGCATTTTCACCAAATTCTGCTGCCATCAACGCCAGCCATTGTTGTTGTGGCTGCGGGGTATTTTGATCTTTCATCAATTTGATAACGTTACGACCATGAATTGATTTTGACATTAGAATTCCTCAACAGTTAAAAAGCTATTTTACGACACAATCACTATTCCACTATTGCGTTAGCTCATGGTTTAACAAAAATTAACCTACTGAATTATCATCTAGACGCTGATTGGCTATAGTGAGCCGCCCACGAGGCTGTTAAAGTAGTAACTAAGCAGCAATCTAATCAAGAAGTAGAGCAACATGGCAAAAAGTATCTCTCAAGAAACCCAAGCTGAAGCAATGAAAATGGCTAAGGCTACTCAAAAACCTTCACAAACCAAAGAACAGACCAAACTCATCGCTCAAGGTATTGAGAAAGGTATAGCTGAATATAAGAAGTTGCAGAAAGCCAAAGCTCGTGGGGCTGATAAACAGCGAAAACAGAATCTTAAAGCTAAAAACCAGCTCAACCATGATGTAGTTGAACAGCAGCAGCCGCCACAGTCTCAGAAGTCATATTTACCCTGGGTGTTGCTTATCGCCAGTTGGGTCGGATTTATTGCATCTCATGTCCTGCAAGCAAACTGATCATTCTTAGCTAAGGGGATAAGGCGCCCCATTTATTATTTTTGCCACAAAGCAAAACAGTCAGCATAGCTGACTGTTCTTAAATTAAATCTTGCTGCAAATTAGCTTACATTTTTAAGCTGACATCTGAAGTGATTTTAGTCGAGCACGCTAATACATACCCTGCGGCAATTTCTTCAGCTGTTAATGTCATGGTACTGCTAGATTCAGTAGTCCCTGAGGTCACCTGGCACTTACAGGCGCCGCACACACCACTTCGGCACGCTGCGATTATCGGTAGCCCTTCAGACTCTATGCCATCAAGTAAGGTTTGCTCAGCCGATAATGCAACTTTTTTATCCTTGATTGAAAGCATGAAGTTGCTAGTTGTAGCCGCAGTATTTGTGCTGCTTGGGGGTGATTTAACCGCGCCAGTAAAGCTTTCTTGATGGAAGTTTTTCATCTCGAAACCACTGGTTTCAATCAAGGATTTAACTGACACCATGTAAGGCTCTGGGCCACACACAAAAATGGTGCGAGTCATAAAATCAGGCACTAATGCTTGCAGCTTTTCAATATCGATACGGCCTAACATACGGCTGTCGTTGCCAGTATGATTAACGCCTTCAACAAGCTCATCTGCATTTTCAAGCAGGTAACTTAATTGAAATTGAGCACTGCGATAAGCCATCGCACCTAAGCTATCAGCAAAGATAATATCTTCATCTGTTCGAGCGCTGTGCACAAAGGCAATATCACTGCCTACTTTGGTATCGAGCAGCCAACGTGACATTGAATACATTGGGGTAATGCCACTGCCAGCACTTAAAAATAAATACTTTTCAGCCGCTATATCCACTAAGTTAAAGGCGCCATCTGGGCCGACTAAGGTGATGATATCGCCTTGATTAACCTTATCAGCTAAAAAGTTTGACACTTTGCCACCAGCAATGCGCTTCACCGTGACCACAATTGAATAAGGTCTAGATGGAGACGATGACATGGTATAACTGCGATAAACTATTTCGCCTTCAATCTCTAATTTGAAGGTAATAAATTGCCCCGGTTTGTAGTTAAACTTAACAGGGGTTAAACCTTGAAAACGAAAGCTCACTACATCATGGGTTTCATGCCATTTTTCAGTACAGCGCAATTGCACTTCACCACGTTGCCACTCATCAGCATTTAATAATAACTGATTTGCATTGATGGATTTTTTTGCTTCAGCAGTAGTTGTAACCTCAGCCGTTTTCTTTGCTGTGGCAGCCAATGCACCCGATATTGAAAAACTCGGCGCAGCGCTGACCTTAGCAACTGACTTTTTGTTGTCATCTTTTGTTGATTGGGCGGCTGATAACGCTGCTGAAAATGAAAATCCTGATGAACTCATATTGCACCTGTATGGGAAACCATGTGTTAGAAGTAGAAAGTAAAAAACAGACAATAAAAAGGTGATATAAGCGCTAAGCCTATATCACCCAATAACCACTATTTAAGCCGCATTAATCATCGCTTTAAGATCTGACTCAACATCAGTGGTGTTACGTAAACCAAATTGGTCTTCTAACACTTTTGCTAAGTTTTCAGTCAAAAACGCTGGCGGAGTTGGGCCTGTACGAATGTTTTTAACGCCCAGTGATAATAGTGTCAGTAACACCACAATCGCTTTTTGCTCAAACCAAGACAGTACCAAGCTTAAAGGCAGTTCATTGATATCACAGTCAAAAATATCTTTTAATGCTAAGGCTAACTGTATAGCAGAGTAAGCATCGTTACATTGACCCACATCTAATAAACGTGGAATACCATTAATCTCGCCAAACTCAAGTTTGTTGAACTTGTACTTACCACACCCTAAGGTCAGGATAATGGTGTCATCAGGCACTGATTTAGCTAAGTCAGTAAAGTAGCTACGTTCAGATTTATCGCCGTCACAACCACCGATTAAGAAAAAGTGCTTAATAGACCCATTTTTCACGTTCTCAACTACTGTTGGTGCCGCTTCCATTAAGGCATTACGTGCAAAACCAATCGTAATCGCATGTGGGATTTCATCGTAGCTAAAACCTTCAAGCTCAAGGGCTTTGTCAATCACAGCGCTAAAGTCTTCACCTTCGATGTGAGCAACACCAGGCCAGCCAACAATGCTACGGGTGAATATACGATCTGAATAATCGCCCACATTAGGGTCAATAATACAGTTTGAGGTCATCACAACAGCGCCTGGGAAAGTGCCAAATTCACGCTGTTGGTTCTGCCATGCGCTGCCGTAGTTACCCACTAAGTGTGGGAACTTTTTAAATGCAGGATAAGCTAATGCCGGTAACATTTCGCCATGGGTATAGACGTTAATGCCCTTACCTTGAGTTTGCTCTAAGATAAGTTCTAAATCTTTCATGTCATGACCTGACACTAAAATCGCCTTACCTTTAAATGATTTGGTGTTTACTTCAGTTGGCTCAGGGTGGCCAAATGCCGTCGTTTCACCCGCATCTAACATCGCCATTACGCGATAGTTTAATTGACCGATTTCCATTGCGGTAGCAAATAGCTTGTCGCCATCAACTGAGTCTTCGCCAAGGAATGACATGATTTGGTGAAATTCACCGGCCACATCGGCATCAGTTTGCTCAAGTACACGTGCATGCTCCATGTAAGCTGCTGCGCCTTTAAGGCCATATAAGCAAAGTAAACGTAAGCCCATGATGTCTTCATTAACATCGTCACCACGGTTTGGCAGTGCAACTGGAGCTTGTAGTAGCATTTCAGGCTGAGAAGCCGCTAAGTTAAATTCAGCTTGAGCTATCACTTCTTCAGCAGCAACGCCTTTTTCAGCGCAGGCTTGTTCGTATGCCGCTTTTAACTTGTTACGGTAAGTTTGAGCTTGATGTGCGTAATCAGCTAAACGTCCATCATCAAAGTTCACATTAGTTAATGTGGCAAAAAATGCCTTAGGAACAAAGGTATCAATCTCGGCATCGATGATATCGAACTGACGCGCCTTAACCGCATAAGCAGAAACGCCCTGCAACATGTAGATTAATAAATCTTGTAGATCTGACGTAGATGCTAACTTACCGCACATACCTTGAGAATAACTACAACCGTTGCCTGCTGGGGTTCTAACTGTTTGTTCGCATTGAATACAAAACATCACTTTGCTCCTGAATTTAATCATGCATAATATTTACATGTTTAGATGCAGTGTACTTAGATCAGCAAAAATCTAAACTGATTTTTACAATATTTAATCGATTTTATGATCTAGATCAGTTTCAGCATTCACTAATATTTAGCCCTATTCACATCGGTTTTATCAATAAAGGCATCATTTAATTAGTCATTTTGTAGTTCATTTAATCGCCAAAACCAAATTGAAAGCACAAAAAAACCAGCAAGTGATTGCTGGTTCTTTTCGTGTGTGTTTTGAGGCGTTATAAGCCTTAAAACTGATTACTGCGCCAATAGTACTGAGAAGCTTCGCTGCAGATTGTCAGGATCTTGTTTGCCAAATTTAACTAATAAATCATCTTTACCATCGGCATTGATATCGGTTGCCGACAGCATCGAACCTTCAACTGGAATGATCATATCCCATTGCTGAGATCGTTTACTAAAAGGCGCGCTACCTGCCTGACCCAAATAAATATCTAAGGTTTCATTATCATCAGACAACAATAACTCTTTATAACCATCGCCATTGATATCCGCTAAGGCCACGACAGGCTCACCACTTTGGCCAGAACTTAGGCTGAAGTTTAATTCAACTTCTTTACTGGCATTGGCCTTTTCACCAAATTTATTCGCACTATTCATTTTAAACACATGAACATCTTGATCAATACTGCCAGACAGCAAGGCGCTGACGATCTGCGAAATACTAATATCAAAACCTGACACAATCACCTCATCGACATTGTCATTATCAATATCATCAAAACGTAGCCCTGTTAAGGTACCTTCAGCTTTAATAATCGTCTCAGGTTCGCGGCCAAAAGCCACCACGCCATCGTTATTACGTCCTAAGTAAATTTCATAGTCATTGGTACGATCAAACACCCCAGAGCTTTTGGTATATCTGACCACCAAGTCAGTAATCTCATCGCCATTCACATCACCAATACGCTCAACTTTACGGTATAGCAAATCACTTTGATCTAATGATTTGCCATAGGCATCACGCTTATTCCACCAATCAATACCACTGATGGGTTGACTCACCGAAATATATTCTGCTATCGCGGCGAACTGCCCTTGATCGTTTTGATAATACACTTCGAGCGAGCCCTCACCGACTTTGACAATATCATCGCGACCATCAAAGTTCATATCACTGTGATAAAGCGTAGCGCGGCTATATTCAGCGCCATTATTGGTCAGCTCAACTTGAGGCAGTAACGGCAGTGATTGTCGGATGAATTGAGTATTACCAGCACCGAGCAATACATGCATTTCTCTAAAGTCACTTATCAGTACATCAGCAATATCATCATTATTAATATCACTGACAAAATCACCACGAGAGATAAAATCAGCATGGCCTGTAACAGCTAATGAATTAATATCAGCAACGGCAACTAACTCACCAGAAAGCGGTTTTGCTGCAGTATCTGTTTGTTGGCTGGTAATTTGTTTAGGTGAAAGTGAAGCTGAAGGATCTTGCACTAGCATGTCATCAGCGGAGATCGCATCTGCTGGGAGCATACTCACATCTAGCTTGTTAATAGCGCTATTAGCCGTAACTGGGGCATAACGTAGTAATTGCTCTGCAGTGACGAAATACAGCTGTTGCAGCGCAAGCATGCTATCAGTATTAGAGTCGATTTCATTAATATCAAAGCTATAAATATCTTTGTTTAATAATACTTTATCTAGCATCACTAATTGCTTATCGACAATGCCGTATACAGCAAACCAGCGCTGATGTTCATCATCAACACCCAGTGCTAGTAACTCATTGCCCTCATTATCGAGTAAGTTAACGCTTAATACTGGATGAGTCAGTTCAAATTCGGTATCAACTGTAAAAGTGGTGAATTTTAGCTCTGTATCTGCAGCAAAAGCTGGATGGATAAAAGGTAAAATACAACAGCTTGCTACCAATAGCGTGCGGGTTAATTTATTCATCCTGAAAACATATCCTTAAACATTATCTTTAACTTATATAGTTAAGATAACCTTGATTGAATAAAGTTCATACAATGAAATTGTTACCACTTACGTATCGAGAACGATTCAAGCTGTAAAAGGAATAGGAATTGACTAACAACTTATCTTGCCAAGATCAAAGTGTCTGATAGGTTAGCTTTACTAGTTCTTCACCGTACTTACGCTCAAGTTTACGCACGATAAAGTGACCTCTTGCCATGTCTTGAAAATGATCGATAAATAAGGTGTTAATGATCGCCCCACCCGCAGCGCCTATGGCAGGTACAGCTTGAGCGGCCACCTTTTGAGTCACCTGCACGCCAAAGCGCTCTGCCACCACGGTCACTAATTTAACCATCATTGGCGCAGCTTCTTTACTAAAGCCTTTAGTGGCAACGTATTCAGCGGCTTCAGCAATTGAATTGGCTAACACGGTGCGCACCGCAAAGTAGCCTTTTTCAGCTTGATCGTCATCATTTGACTCACCCCCTAGGGCAAAGACTTCTATGCAGGCCATTTTAGTGGCCACTTCATCGAGTTGCTCACCCTCACTGCGAGCAATATCGGCAATGGATCGCAACATGATGGTGGTTGAAATCGGTAGCTCTAATGCCAATGCGCTTAAGCCGAAAAAGCCCCCCACACCACCACTCACTGCAACACCGAGTTTGTGCCAACGATCAGAAGATTGCTCATGGGGGATGTTTTTCATGGTAAATAGCGCCGCATCCGAGGCTTTCATCAACGCCATTTCTGTGACTTTGCCAATACCATTACTGACACTTTTAGGCAGTAGCGCAAAACCTTGCTCAATGGGCGAGCCAATAAAATCTGTGATTTTGGCTGCTAAGCCGGGGTTTTCAAGTAACTGCTTAGCCTGCACTAATTGGGCATTATCTTCTACAGATAGACTCATGGCTTTCCCTTCTTTCACAGCCGCACGATTAACAACAGCGCTAATAGCTCACTAGATAATGGTGACTTTCTCAATCACTATCGCCGTTTTAGGCACATCGTCATGATCTGCTACCGTGGCCGTTTTAGCTTTTTCAATTTCTTTGACCACTTCAATACCGGCAACCACTCTGCCAAAAACCGCATAACCCCAACCGCTGTTGGTGGTCGCTGTGTGGTCTAAAAAGCTATTATCAGCAGTATTAATAAAAAACTGCCCGGTGGCCGAATGCGGCGCATCGGTTCTTGCCATTGCTATGGTGCCAAGTGTGTTACTCAAGCCACGATTAGCTTCATTAACGATAGGATCGCGAGTGGGCTTTTCTTTCATCTTGGCAGTAAAACCACCCCCTTGGATCATAAAGCCTTTTATCACCCGATGAAAAATAGTGTAATCATAAAAGCCATCCTGACAGTACTGTAAAAAATTCTTCGAACTAACAGGGGCTTTTTCCATATCCAGTTCAATATGGATATCGCCAACATTGGTGGTAAAAATAACGGTCATGGGATCTCAATTTAACAACGAAAAGTTAAGCTCAATTATAGCGTTTATCCTATGCTTCAGGCTATAAATAAGCGTCATGCTTTAAGTCAGATAAAGTAAGCTTATTTGCTACTATTAAACAAATCCATTGCCGCGCGTGTCATTGCCCGCACGCCGGTGCTGATAGTTAACGGATAATCTGGGGCAAACTTACTCGAATGCAATGATGGCAAGCTGTCGCCGCTATCAATACTGGCTTGATACACGCTTGGCTCAACAGCCCCTAACCAAAATAAAGTGATCGGAATATTTTGCTCAGTTCGGCCATATAAGCCAAAATCTTCTCCGGCCATAACCTGTGGCGCTAGCACCACATTATCTTTTCCTAGTTCAGCTTCAATGCTGGCCTTAACTTGGGCAGCCAATGCTGGGTCATTATAAGTCGAAGGTATTTTTTCATCTTCATGGACATACACTTCAGGCATCAGTTCATCAGGTAAACCCGCACTAATCGCAATGCCCTTAGTGATACGTTTTATGGCAGCGATTTGCTGCTCACGTACTTCAGGGTTATATGATCGCAGAGTTAATTGCAGCTTCACTTCATTGGAAATAATATTATGTTTTGAGCCGCCATGAATTGAACCTACTGTGACCACGTTTGGCTCAAGGGGTGACACTTCACGGCTTGGAATGGTTTGCAATGCTAATACTGTGCGCGCCGCCAGAACCACAGGATCGATAGTTAAATGGGGGTAAGCACCATGGCCACCTTTGCCTTTAATGCTGATATCCACCGAATCCACATTGGCCAATGCATAACCACTAATAGAGCCGACTTTACCAGCAGGAATAGATGCACTGACATGCAAACCTAACACCTTATCAGGAGTGGGAAACTCGCTAAATAAACCTTGCTTGAGCATGGCTTTTGCGCCGCCGCCCATTTCTTCTGCAGGCTGGGCTACCATCATCAAAGTGCCTTGCCAAGCTGACTTGTGCAACATCAATTGCTCGGCTGCGCCAATCATGCTGGTCATATGAATATCATGGCCACAGCCATGCATAATGCCCACAGTATTGTTATGTGCATCTTGGGTTGTCACTGTCGATGCATAAGCTTTGCCCGTTTGTTCAATAATAGGTAAACCATCAATATCGGCGCGGATCATCACCGTAGGCCCGTCGCCATTTTTGAATATGCCCACCACGCCGTAGCCGCCATAATTATCAGTGACTTCAAAACCTAATTGCCGTAACTCTTTTGCCATTCTGGCACTGGTATTTTTCTCTTGATAGGACAGTTCAGGGTGTTGATGAAGGTGAGTATAAAGCTGTTCAAGTTGTGGTAATGCTTTGGTCACTGAATCATCAAGATCTACAGCGCGTAACGAGGTGGTGGTTATCGTTGCTGCTAAAGCCAGTGATATCGACAATGCTGTTGGTATGGCTGTTAAGCGTGCTGATAATGTCATGGTGTCTTCCTTGTTGACTATTCATCTTGACTGAGAATCTTGACTGCTAAAAGTCGTAGTCGCTGATAATTACTATTTATTATATTGAATTAATAACCTAGCATAGCCTTGGTCAATTTTATAATGTGTTGTAAACATTTAGCCGTTCAAAAAGGAAACATACTCGTGATGATGGAAACAGGTCGATTAGTTCGCTGGAATAGCAGTAAAGGCTTCGGTTTTATTGAGCCTGATGAAGGTGGCAAGGACGTGTTTATTCATATTTCAACCCTTAAACATATGGCGAGAAAGCCCATTCAAGGTGATCAAATTGCGTATATCGTAGCGCAGCAAGCTGACGGTAAAATTAAGGCGATCGAAGCCAACATTGAAGGCGTAGCAGTAAAAAGCGGCTCAACATCAACAGCTCAAAACCAGCAGAAAAAGCCAGGTTCACCTAAAAAACGAGGCCCGATCAAAATGCAAAAAGCCACCACAGCTTCTGGCACCATGAGCCGGATCATTATTATTCTGATCGTTATCGCCATCGGCCGCTTTGCTTATCAAGCTTACTATGACATCACTAATGCATCTGGAGCAGGTGCATCTGGAGCAGATGCACCAATCCAAGAACCAAGGAAATAAAAGTGACAATAATAATCGAAACTGAACGCCTAATCATTCGTGAATTTAATCTTGGCGATACAAAGGCTGTGCTTGAGTTTAATTCAGAGGAAGTCAACCGCTACACTGGCGATGCAGGCATGTGTAATAACATCGAAGATGCAAAAAACATTATTCAGGACATCTGGTTAGCAGAATACCAGAAATATGGTTTTGCTCGTTAGGCTGTAGAATTAAAAGCAACCAAACAAGTCATAGGCTTTTGTGGGTTTAAATATGATTTACGTATTAATGCAGTAGATATAGGCTATCGCTTACACCCAGATTTTTAGGGGAAGGGCTATGCCACAGAAGCTAACCTTGCCAGTATTGAGTATGCTAAGAAACATATGGATTTAGATATTATTTACGGCGAAGTCGTCAACCTTAATCTTGGCTCAGTCAACATCATTGAAAAGTTAGGTATGACGTTTATCAGACAATATGAAGACGAAGGTTTTACCCTGCTACGATACGCAATCTCGTTAAAAGGTAATCCGCTGCCAGCTGATTAATTGGATTCAAAGCACAAAAAAAGCGCCAACGACTTCTATTAGGGCGCCCTTTATCCATCCAACTCTTTATCGTTAGTTAAGGCTAAAAATACGCTGCCCAGCCGATAACAAAACCTTGGGAAGCTGTATCATATGAAAAGTTATCTTGGTGATAAAGTTGAGACACCCATTTATGTAACTTTTACTTACTTAGAAGTGTGCCGCCCTAGCAGTCTGAGGCTAAAACACATATATTTGAGCTAGATATTGCACTTTTAGGGATAAAATCATGCTGCAAACAACATGGCGAACGCTTTTTACTGCTTTTGTGTTGTTATCGATGTCGAGCCTAATGCCAACCGCCATGGCTGCGGACGATATCAATTTAAAAAAAGTTGCTGAAGCAGAAAAGCGCAGTGAAGCCATAGCCGAAGCTCAAGGTGGACTCACCCTCGCCCGAGATGGCGAAACTCCTTTATCAGCCCTCATTGAAATCGGTCGAGCGGTACAAGAAAACGACTGGGAAGCTGCCACTGAGTTTATTGATCTGCGTTACCTGCCCAAAGATATTAATCCCGAAGATGGTGCCGATTTACTGCGTAAACTGGCGATATTATGGAATAAACAAAACATCCTCGACCTTTCGCAGATCAGCGATCAACCAGAAGGACACCTTAACGATAAACTGCCAAGCTATCGTGATTTGTTAGGGGTACTAGAAACCAGTAAAGGCCCTGTTCCGGTCTATTTACAGCGAGTTCCAGACGGTAAAAAAGGCAAAATTTGGAAGATCTCTAACGCCACTATAGCCCAAGTTCCTGAGCTATGGGACGAATATGGCTACAGCCCGCAAATCGAAGCACTGGCTAACGTTTTACCGCAATTCACCATGTTCCATATGGAAAACTGGCAACTGCTGATCTTTATTCTGTGTATTTTCTTTGGTTGGATCGCCACCGGATTAATCAGCATTGCCGCCAAAACCATTGCCGCTAAATTTGAACATAAACTGGCTGGATTAACCCGTTTTTCAGGCAACAGCTTGCGCTGGTTTTTATATCTTTCGAGCTTGCAATATGTGGCGCTGTCATTAGGTTTATCGATTAGGGCACGTGTATGGTTTGATAACAGCACCTTGCTGTATATCGCCAACACCATTCTAATTTTAGGTTTAGTGGAATTGTATTCCGCAATAAAATCCAAGCAATTAAACGATCAAGATAAAAGCTACTCCGTGGCCTTACTCAGGCCTATGGTAGCAATATTAAAAATCGTCATTGTGGTGGTTATTGCCTTAATGTGGTTTGAAAGCTCAGGATACAACATGGCCACCATTTTAACCGGCCTAGGTGTCGGCAGTTTAGCCATTGCCTTGGCGGCGCAAAAACCATTAGAAAATGTCTTCGGCGCATTAACTTTATATGCAGCAAGACCAATAAAACCGGGGGATTTTTGCCGCTTTGGCACCACTATGGGCGTAGTTGAAGAAATTGGCTTACGCTCGACGCGGATCAGAAAACTCGATCGCACCGTAGTGCATATCCCTAACTCGGTATTTTCATCCCAAGAGTTAGAAAACTTCTCTGTTATCGATCGTCGCCGCTATAAGCACGATCTGCGCATTAGCCTTGATACCAGTAAAGAGCAACTGCAAATGCTGTTAATGGAACTGCGAAAATTATTATTGTCACACCCCAGAGTGTTAGAGATTGCTCAGCGGGCGCGTTTTCTTGCCATTGAGCGTGATGCGTTTGTCGTCAACGTAAATGCCTATATCGATACCGGTGATATCAATGAATATTTTGGTATTGCTGAGGATTTAAACTTTCACTTACTGAATATTTTAAAGCAGTTAGACATTAAAATTGCCCCTATTGGTCAAAATGTCATGCTACAAAATGCCAGCAGCGCAGACGTCGAGGTACAACAACAAGCGGAGCAAACCATTAAACAATTAATCGAGGAAGATGCCTTACCTTTTCCCAATTACAGCGAAGCTACCCGTGATGAATTTAAAGGCACAGTGCCCTACCCACCTGTGGGCAGTGTCACTAAACCTAAAGATGTGATGAAATCACCAGAAGAAACTGACATTGAAGTAGAACTGAAAGGATAAGTTTTACATTCCAGTCGCCATTAAAAAAGCCGAGAACATCTCGGCTTTTTACGTAATCGGAATAACTAAGCAACTCACCCATGGGTTAGTTTTTAAGGGGATGATCTTCAGGAAGTTGGCGACTGATCCACAAAATCAATTTATGCTTACGATTTGGGCCATCATCATTATCTTCAGCTAATGCTTGAATTAGCCCATCTTGCACCAATAAACGGTAAATACATTCCACTTTATCTTTTGGCGATATACCAACACCAAAGTTTTCAAAACCGCGACGTTTTGCATAACCCTCACCAATTTCCATTGCGAGTTTAAGCAATTTAGTATCGTTCTTACCTGGCTTCATATAACCACTCTCGTTTGGGGCTTTACGCTAAAACTACGCTATTGGGGATAAAATTCAATCACTGCTGCGTAAAAACAGCAGCCAATAACTTGTTTTATTCTTAGTTGAGCAATTATCAATCGATTAGCTTATCACTTTAGCTATTAAGTAAAATTCTGGCACAATAGCTAGATTATGGTTTTATGAAGTGGCTACAACATCAAAAAGGGAAAGTAAGGGTTTAATGACAATAGATAAAGCAGTTATTAGCAAGATTACCACGGCATTAAAAGCTCAAAGTATAAGCGAGATTGAGGTAATTCAATCCCTATGGGGCGGTTATGGCGAACTATTTCGCGCTAAGCTTACTGGTAGCCAATATTCATCTGTTATCGTTAAACACATTAAACTGCCACAGCCAGAGTCGCATCCCAAGGGCTGGAATAGCGCCCTATCACATCAACGTAAACTCAAATCTTATCAAGTTGAAGCTAACTGGTATCAGCACTACGCTCAGCTATGTGGCAGTGGCAGTGATAATGATCGTCAAAGCGAAAACAGCGTGCCTCAATGTTTATACATTCAGCGCAGCGAACTAGAAACCTTACTGATCCTTGAAGACTTACATACTTTAGGTTTCGATCAAGTATTAACCCATGCCGATCACACAGCCATTTTGGCCAGCCTTAAATGGCTGGGGCATTTTCACGGCCAATTTATGGCTAATCAATTTACAACTAGCCAGCCATCAACCGTGAATACCACCGACCTATGGCCCACAGGCAGCTACTGGCATTTAGATACTCGCCCCGATGAATTACAGGCACTCAGCGATCAGCCGTTAAAAATGGCAGCCAATACAATCGATCGCGCTTTAAAACAGACGCCATACCAAACAATAATCCACGGCGATGCCAAACTCGCTAACTTTTGTTTTAATACTCACCACGACAAAGCTGCTGCGGTGGACTTTCAATATGTGGGCCAAGGTTGCGGCATGAAAGATGTGATTTTACTGCTAAGCAGTACGCTGACATTTACTGAACCACATAAACTAATCGAGCAATATTTGGATTACTATTTTAGTCAGCTCGCCAGCAGCATTAATCTCCATCAGCCAGATATTAATCCTAAAGAGGTTGAACAAACTTGGCGCCCTTTGTATTGCATAGCATGGGCCGATTTTCAGCGCTTTATTAAAGGCTGGAGCCCAGAGCATGTCAAAATAAACGCTTATACAGAAATGTTAACCGCACAGGCCTTAAGCCAGCTAACGACATCATCAAAGTAGCCAAACCTACTAGTGACTTTTTAAGGACAATATCGACAACGACTATCTAGATAACAACGGTTTTATTAACAAGCATAGCGACAAAAGACATAGCGATAAAAACTAGCCTCGCAAAATCTACAGAATAAAAGCCAAGCAAAATCGCCTGACAAAGATATCCACTCTGTTTGCTTGGCGATCGCTTACAAAAACAACCATTTATTGATATAACTAATGTCTAATGTACTAATTTTGCATATCAAAATCTTGTCGTTTTTTAACTCACGACATTGAAAAATAGCTGATATTCAATGGATTGTAATAATGAGCAAAGATATATTTTTCTTTGGTGACTGGCAGGTTGACCCTAATAGTAACTCCCTTAGACAAGGTAAAAAAACCAAACAACTTGAGCCTAAGGCAATGGATGTTTTATTGCTGTTATGTCAACAGCAAGGCGAGGTACTCAGCAGTGATGACATTGTCAATCAATGCTGGCCAGAAGCCGATATTGGCGATAATCCACTGCATAAAGTCATTAACCAATTACGCCGCGCATTGGGCGATAAAGCCACTGAACCCAGCTATATTGAAACCATTCGCAAGCGCGGCTATCGCACTCTTGCTAAGGTAAATTTCCCCATTGGCCATGAAACCGTGGCCGACAGCCTGACGTGGCAAGCAGGATCACCCTTTCCGGGCTTACAAGCCTATAGCGCCAATTACGCCGAGGTGTTTTTTGGTCGCAGCAAACAAATTGCCACCTTGCTTGAACGCATCAGTGTACAAGTTAAATATGGCCGCGGATTTTGTTTAGTTTTAGGCCCTAGCGGCAGCGGAAAATCATCACTCATTAATGCCGGAATCATGCCCAATTTAATGGCTAATACGGGTTACAACGGGGTAAAGGTTGCCAGCTATAGCCATTTAGATTTTGCCAATGTGGCTAAAACACAATTATTTTCCGAACTGGCCAGTATCATGCTGGACTGGGAAATCAACGATATTCCAGTATTTAGTGGTGACAGCGCCGAAACCCTGTCGCACAAGCTAATAACAGATATGCCCACCATTATTGAGCAATGTCAGCAGGCCATCAAACTCAGCAGCACTAACGAAACTCACTTAGCATTGTTTATTGATCGCTTAGAAGTCTTTCTGTCATCGCCGATCTTTACAGATGATCAACGTTATGCATTTATTGAGATCTTAGAAAAACTGGCCAGCTCTTCTGTGGTATTGATTATCAGTGCTTGTCGTAATGAGTTTTACCCATTACTAGTGACTTATCCCAGTTTAATGGCGGGTAAAGGTAAAGGGGCTCATTTTGATTTAGCGCCGCCTTCGCGTAATGAATTACTGCAAATGATCCGCCTGCCAGCAATTGCAGCCAATTTAAGCTGGAGTGTCGATCCTGAAACAGCCATGCCGCTAGATGAAATACTCTGTACAGAGGCCGCCAGTAATCCTGATGCATTACCTATGTTGCAATACATGTTGCAAGCGCTCTACCTGCAACGCAGTAAAGACAATCAATTATTGTTTAGCGTTTACCAACAATTAGGCGGTATCGAAGGCGCAATTGGTAAAAATGCCGATGAAGCCATGGCGCAATTAACTGACTCACAGCAAGCCTGCTTACCCCAAGTATTGTCCCTATTGGTAACACTGCGAGAGGATGAAACCTCCATCACTAGCCGCACCGCATTGTATCGCGCCAAAGCCAATGGCAGAAATCGTATTAATGCGTCTTGTTAACCACTTCAATAAGCTAACTAACTGCCCCCCCCTAAATAAGTAAAAGGTAAGCAAATGTAAGTAAGCACAAACTCACACCTTAATCTTATCTAGCTTGGGTTAAGGATGTTGCAGCGAGTACAACTAACAATACTCGCTGCCAAGTCACAGGTCTCATAGTACTTAACGTCAATTCGGATACTCTGTTTTACAGTTATAGCTTCATGCTTTCGTACTGGTTAATTGTGGCCATTCGCAGGCCAAGCCTCACAGTTCAAAGCATTGGTAACCAAAGGATAACTGTTATAGCGTTATGCTTTCGTACTGGTTAATAGTGGCCAGTCGCTGCCAAGCCACACAGTTCAAAGCATTCGAAACCACAGGATATCTGTTATAACTTTATGCTTTCGTACTGGTTAATAGTGGCCATTCGCAGCCAAGCCACACAGATACCCTGTTATAGCGTTATGCTTTCGTGCTGGTTAATAGTGGCCGTTAGCTGCCAAGCCACTAGTCTTATAGTACTTATGTCAATTCGGATACCCTGTAACAGCTTTATGCTTTCGTACTGATTAATAGTGGCCATTCGCAGGCCAAGCCGCACAGTTCAAAGCATTGGTAACCAAAGGATAATTGTTATAGCTTTATGCTTTCATGATAATGACCATTTGCAGCCAAACCACACATTTCATCATAAGCTGTTTGATATACCACATTAGCCCTGGAATAATAATGGCTTCGCAGCAGCGTCTTAGCCTCTGCGAGTGAATTAACTACTGTGCAAGCGCTGCCTGCTGTCAGTCCTGAAAAGTTATTATCCGCATCCACTACGCCCACCAGATAGTGAGTCGAATCTGCCACACCGATGATCGTTGGCTGACTGTCGTTATACACAGACTGCTCGAAGGTATTCAGCCCATGTTGACTCGTATCTCTTGGGTTATTAACGGCTTTATTTATACTAGGCATAGTGGTTCCTCGGATGTAATAACTGATGCTTAAAATCAAGCTTCATTAACTGCAGCGACTAACTGCGGCAATTTAAGACTTAATGACTGCTCTCAGCACTGAGTTGTTAAATAAATTACGTTCAATGTCCAAAAATTGTTCACTACAATGACTACAGCCACAGTCACAATCCCTTTTTCACCCACACTTAAAAGTAAAATTGTTACTGAAATGTTTACAACAATAGCCAATATATATCCCGCCCCGTAGCACTTGAAAGCGATTCCCTTCCCAAAGTGGCTCCCACACACATAAGTAATTTGTATAACTTCTAATTTACTGAAAATATTGAATAAATTATGGCAACCTAATATATAAATTTAACGAAACCATGAATTAATAGTCACTTATTTAGCGATTAAACAACCTGTTAACTCGATCACATTAACAAGCTAAATACCTTTAGGTAACAACCAAAACAGAATCATTACTTGATTTAGATCAAGGTCTAATTAAAACCCTAAGTTAGAGTAAAGACTCTAAAGTAGAGTTATTACTCTAACTTTGGATGTTGAAGATCTATTCGAATAAGAACTAAACAAAAACGTGAATTTTTTTGAACATAGCTCCATCAGTTAGGAGCTATAGATTGCTAAATAACATGCTCTCGGAGGCATTATGGACATCCCAGTCTGGCAATATTTCGTATCAATGACAGGTTATATTGTTTTATTACTCGTTTTGGTTGAAGGTATGCGCCGAACACCAAGATTAACCGCCGCTTTTTGGCTACTTTCATTAGTGACAGCCCCACTATGGGCAGATCAACTTGACGGATGGTTCCGTTGGGTTAAGACGGTCAGTGTATTAATCCCCACTGCAATTGTTGTTGGTGGTGCCCGTATCGCGTGGCTATATCATCAAAACCCACACAAGGTGCTGGCGTTTTTCCGCGGCGACTGGGTGTTAAAATTTCTATATGCAGTTTTAGTGTTAAACATTGCAGAAGCCACATTAAAAGACTTTGCTACAGCAAACTACTTTAACGCAATCTGTGGTGTCATTCTTTGTGTCACTATTCCTTTCCCACGCTACAAAAATGGTAAACGTGTCTATTGGGTTATCGGTAAAGACAAACCAAACGACTTACTGTTTTATTCCACAGCGGCATGGAACTTCCTCTATACCACCTGGAACCTAGCCTTTGTATTCGGTGAGAGCCCTGCGTTCTTCGCAAGTTCATTCTGTATCTTGATGGCGGCAGAGCTATACCCATTAATCAAAGGTCGACCAGAGCTTTACGTAATCGCGCGTGTTTACACCTTGGCATTCCACCTACTGATCCGCGCTAACAGCGACGTGTTTGTACCACTAATGGATTCAAGCAGCTGGGCCAACGATAACGTGCTGTATTACTGGGGCGTCATCAACCTTGCTTTACACGTTCCTTTCGCAATTTGGTACTTCACCATGCAGAAGAAAAATGGTGAACCACCATTTGGTGAAAAGTCTCCACCACCATTAGTCAGCGAATTAGAAGATGATCAAACGGCTCAAGATAAGAAATTAGCAACAGCCTAATCACCTCCAACCGAATACCACATCGGTATTCGGTTAATACAACACGAGACGTTGTTATGAAACATAAACTAATAACACTATTTAGCGCGGTTTTTGCGTTAATGATGGTAAGCATCACCAGCGTAGCTAACGCTGATGACGCCATTAATCATCAAGTAGAAACTCAGCCGCTACCAGGGCAAATATGGCAAGGCACCAGAGACGGCAAACCCGGCGAAGGTAGCTTGTTTTATCGAATGGAATTTGCTGAAAACAATCTTGTCAGTGTCACTAAACAATCTGGCGGCTTTAATAAAGTCGAAACCCAGCGTTGGCAGCAAACTGCCACAGGTGTGGTGATTAGCAGCCAAGCGGGTGATGAGATTAATGACTTTGATGGGGCAACATTAACTTACGTTGACAGTGAAGAAATCCGCTTCACCTTAGCAGACGATGGCTTCAACATTCACAAATGGTATGAATACCGCGCTTATGGGCATGTATTACTGGTGCTATTTGGCTTAATTGCATTAAACGAAATGTGCCGACGCTACAAATGGAGTAACTACGTTTTTTGGTTCATCTTACCCATAGCGCTTATTCCACTGTGGTCAAGCTATGAGATCACCTACTGGTTCAAATGGGTAAAACTGTACTCAGTTGTTGGTGCTGCAGCCTTATTTACCTTAATCCGCTTTACCAAAGTCGGTGATATGAAATGGGCAAAATTCGGCGCTGCTGCATTCCTCGCGATTAATATTTCAGAAGCGGTAATGCAAGACTTCAGTATGGGTAATCTTGCCAATATCCTCAATGCAACTGGTGGTGTGCTATCTATTATCACCCTTGCAGGTTGGGCGAAAATTTTCTCAGACAAAAGTAAGCAGCAAGACATGATTTGGCCAGCAATGACCACATTTTGGATTATCGCCTACGACGTTTGGAATATTGTGTTCGTTTACCTCAATTTCCCAGGCTCTGCGACGGCGCAAATGATGGTGCTAATCGCAGCAACATTACCAGCGCTATTCATTAAAAAAGGCACTTGGTTACAGGCTCGAGCATTCACTTTAGCAGGCTCGTTCATGTACTACTTCAGCTGCCCATTCATGTACGAAAGTAACGTGGTTCCACTACCACGCAATGATGAACTCATGCTGGCAGCAGGTGCTGCTAGTTTCATCATTAATGCTGCTTATGCTTATGTATTCTTTAGTAAAAAATATACCAACACCCGTTTAATGGCAGGTTCATACCAAGCCCAATAAAACGTGAAGAAGTAATGGGTACTGGCGCAACCTATCGCCAGTACCACGAGGATTAGTCCTCAGAAATTTATAACGCTAATGATAAAAACTAATTAAAAACTAATTACAAAATAATGGAGTTACCATGAAAACACGCATTCTAAGTATGGCAATACTCGCTTCAATGACTTCTGGTTTAACTTATGCTGCTGACACAGAAGCAGATATTGATATGTCTAATCCAACTGATGTTTACACCTCTATTGGCGCATCATACGGCAGTGAAGGCATGAACATTAAAGGCCAATTAATGCTGTCGGAAAAAACCGCTGATTCAGGTCAAAAGAGTGGGGTTATTTTCGAAGCTAAAAATATCTTTAACGAGGGTGATAAAAGCCCTAAATTTACTGGGATGATAGAGCATCCTGATTACGGCCTTGTACCAACATTTAATGATGAAACCAGCAAGCGTTCGTACCGTTTACGTTATGGCACTATCAACACCACAAACGGCACCGGCTGGTCTATTGACGCCATCCTAGCTGACCATCCTTTTTATGGCAGCATGGCAGTGGTGCAAGCGGGTCCTGTGATGACGATTCCGGTTACTGATAACTTCTATATTTGGCCAATTTTATATGCCGGTGCTGTGGTCGTTGGCGATAACATGCAAGATATTACAGCTACAGACATCCCGGTAACCAGCAGTGGCATTGATGTTCCATCACTCATTTTAACCGGTATGGTTTATGCCCGTTATGCCTTTAATGATAACTGGTGGATGCTATTAAGCGCTTCTTATACCGAAGAAATGCAAGGCAAGTCATGGAGCGATGACATCATGGATGGCGGCTTACAAATGGCAAGCTTTAGCGGTGAATTATCTTTGGCATATCAAATGAACAAACGCCAAAACGTGCGAGTGAACTATAAAACAGACAATAGTGATAGCACTGATGATAGCTATTGGATTGAATATAACCACGCATTCTAGCCAGTGTATTTTTAACTAATAGCCACTAATGCTCTTTCGCTGCTAAATACCAAACTGTTTCAGTATTGGCAGCGCTTTTTAATCCTTAATGGAGGATGACATGATTAAACGCATTATTACCGCAACGAGCTTAATGTTCGTGTGTGCCAGCGCCTCAGCTGCCGTTGATATTTCAGGTGTCAGTGTGCCTGAAAACGTGACTTTAAATAACAGCACTATGGTGTTAAACGGCGCCGGAGTTCGGAGTAAATTTTTTATCGACTTATATGTCGGTTCTTTGTTTACCACCAGCACCAGTACCCAAGCACAACAGGTGATTGATAGCGACTCCCCAACTGCGATTCGGCTTAATATTACCTCAGATATGATCACCTCAGAAAAAATGATCGATGCCTTAAATGAAGGCTTTGATCGGGCAACAAACGGCAAAACGGAGCCGATTGCCGCCAGTATTGAATCCTTGATCAACTCTTTTTCTGATCCCATTAAGTCAGGCGATCAATTCACCTTAATGAGCGTGCCCGGTGAAGGTGTGATTAGTTACAAAAATGGCCAGCAATTGGCTGTCACTCCAGGTGAAGACTTCCGTAAAGCGGTGCTCAGTGTCTGGTTAGGCAAAAAGCCAACCGATAAAGGCCTAAAAAAATCGATGCTAAAAGGTTGATCTAAAACAATAAAAGTGACGATAACCATGGTCTAAGGCGATAACTGTTTGCCGCTGTCACCTTAGCCATGGTAAATCTAGAACAAATTTTAATAAATCAATAAAAAACAATAATTTAGATGTGAATTATTTAGTTTAGGCTAAGGTAAGTATTCGGTTTTTTATCCCCTAGGCCTTTTCTACTTTGTATTATAAGAGGCAACTTTATGACTCCTTTGGCAATGTGGCGTGCTGCTTTTTTCCCGACCAATAATACCTGGAATGACACTCAACTCAGGTATGTGGAAGTCATTCTATTTTTCTCACTTTTATCACTATTTACCGGCCTTTACAGTCTGTTTAAATGGCTGCAATTTGATCATAGTTTATTGATCTACACCTCTATATTTTTAATTATTGCCGAGATAAGTGCAGGCTTAATTTTGCGCTTGGCAAAAATGCCGACCCTCGCGCTTAATGTCGGTTTCCTTGGTATGGCTCTACATGCACTGAACCTTATTTATCAGGACGGTGGTGTGCTCAATTCAAGTCAGAGCCTATGGTTAACGGTATTACTGATCGCCTTCTTTTTAACTGCAGGTATTTTAATGGCGACGATTTGGAGTGCGCTGGTGATCGCAGCGTCATCTTGGATGCTAATGTTAGAGTTACAAGGGGTGAGCATTCCGGTTATGGAACTGTCTGATACGGCATACATGACAGAGGCTTGGTCTGGTTTATTAATGCCACTGATTATAATTGTTATCGCCCAAGCCTTTACCGCCAAGCAACGTAATAAAGCCATTGAGCATGCTGAAAAATCTCAGCATCAAACAGAAAAAGTCGCAAATGATGCAGAGCAAAGCGCCCAGCAATTATCGTCGATTTTACATCGCGCGGGTGACAATGCGGTGCAACTGTCTAGCATGGCTGAGGTACTTGAAACACAATCTGAAGACTTGCATCATCAAGTGGATGATTTAAATCAAAACTGCCAATCTCAGGCCAGCGCCGCAGAAGAAATGAACCAACAGCTTAGCCGGATGACTCAAGATGTTGAGCAGTCAGAATCATTTGTGGTCGATTTACGTAATCGCAGCCAACTTATCAATGATCAGGCTCAGCTAAGTGCCTCATCACTGGCGGCTACTACAGAAGCTATCAGCAAAATTTTAGTCAGTAATAAAGAAATTATGTCTGTGGCAGATTTAATTACCTCGGTGGCAGACCAAACCAACTTATTGGCACTCAATGCTGCCATTGAAGCGGCTCGCGCTGGTGAGCATGGGCGCGGTTTTGCAGTAGTGGCTGAACAAGTGCGCGAGCTGTCAGCTAAGAGTAATACCTCTGCAGTCGAAATTCGTAGCCTGTTAGATCGTAGCCAAAAAGAAGTGCTGCACGGCCAAAGTGTCATTGAGCAATCCAGTAATGAGCTCACCAGTATTATCGCTAAGGTCGCAGAGACCCTCAGTGATATCAATCAACTTGCCGATACCATGGTGCATCAAGTTCAGGCAGTTCAAGAACTTAATACTGCCAGCGCCGAAGTTGCTAGCAGTGTTGTTAAAACTCATCAAGTATCAGAGTCTGTTGCCAACCAAGGCGAGAAGCTTACCCACCAGGTTGAAACGCTAAAAAGGTTAGCAACTGATTTGAATATGGCAGTCAGTAGCTAGTATTGCCAAGCTGTAAATACGAACCCTAACAAAGAGCGCTAACAAAGAACACTCGAAATTAGCACTCGTTCAAATATAAACCAGTTAAACAGCCTGTTGATAAAACTGTGATACAGATCTCTTGAGCACATGGGTAACATCACGCATGCTGTCAGTCCTTTTTGTTAAACTTTTTAATCGCTTAGCAAAAAGATCCGTTCGGATGAAGGTAGCAGGAGAGTGGGGAGCAACCCCACACCGACGAGGCAAGTTTGTTGGATGGTATTGATATCATTTAATAAACCACTCTTTCAGGTGCCACTTAGTGGTGAGGACTGTTACTGGACGAGCCTCTGGAGAGACTGTAAGCATTAGTGGTTCGCAGCTTAATGTCATTACAGCGCCGAAGGCGAAAGTGGCAGTTGAATTAATTCAACTGCCGCGAAACGCTCAGGCAAAAGGACAGAGGAGAGGATGACTGTATTCATTTATGGTCACTGTCGTTTTCTGCTGTGCCTAATGTCATCAATCATGATGAACACCTGCATGAGCTGTATTCCTCAGTACCACAAATCCAGCCATTTCTTTTCCTCCTCCATATTAATTTTGTTGTTTAATATTCGAGGAATACCATGAATTTTCACGCGCTTTTAGCCGATATCAATGCCATTGTTTGGGGCCCTATAACCCTATGCTTACTGATCGGCACCGGGCTATATCTCACCATTCGCCTAAAATTACTCCAAGTCCTTAAGCTGCCACTGGCCTTAAGCTTATTATTTAAACCTGCTAGCGGCAAAGGCGACTTATCTTCCTTCGCGGCCTTATGTACAGCGCTATCTGCCACTATCGGTACTGGTAATATTGTCGGCGTCGCCACCGCGATTAAAATCGGTGGGCCGGGCGCCCTTTTCTGGATGTGGCTAGCAGCCTTCTTTGGAATGGCAACCAAATATGCTGAATGTATGCTGGCAGTAAAGTATCGCACCACCGATGCCAGAGGTAATATTGCTGGCGGGCCAATGTACTACATTGAGCGTGGTCTCGGCTTAAAGTGGCTAGCCAATATTTTTGCTATTTTTGGTGTCGGCGTAGCCTTTTTCGGTATCGGTACTTTCGCCCAAGTGAATGCCATTAGCGATGCCATGACCATTGCCTTTGATGTGCCGACTTGGGTTACCGCCCTCGTACTCACCACCCTTGTCGCTGCGGTGACGATCGGCGGCGTTAAACGCATTGCCAATGTGGCGCAAAAGTTAGTACCTACTATGGCGCTAGGTTATGTATTGGCCTGTTTGTGGATTTTATTTAGCTTTTCTGAGCAAATCATTCCGGCCATTGAATTAGTATTACACTCAGCCTTCGCCCCTATTGCTGCAGCAGGCGGTTTCTTAGGCGCAACGGTGGCGCAAGCCATTCAAATTGGTATCGCCCGCGGGGTATTCTCTAATGAATCGGGTTTAGGGAGTGCGCCCATTGCGGCCGCTGCCGCTAAAACTAAAGAACCGGTCGAGCAAGGCTTAGTCAGCATGACCGGCACCTTTTTTGACACTATTTTGATTTGTACCATGACAGGCTTAGTGCTGATTATCACCGGTGTGTGGAATGGCGATACTGCTGGCGCAGCAATGACCAGTGCAGCCTTTGCCTCTGGCGGCTCAGTGATTGTCGGCCAGTATGTGGTGACCATTGCTCTAGTGTGTTTTGCCTTTACCACCATTCTAGGTTGGCATTATTACGGCGAGCGTTGTTGGTACTACCTAACCAGCAAACGCTTAGGTGAACAAGGTATTAAACTATATCAGTTTATCTTTTTAACTTTGATTGCCGGCGGCGCGTTTATTCAACTAGACCTTATTTGGATGCTGGCCGATACCGTTAATGGCTTAATGATTATTCCTAACTTGATCGGGATTATTGGTTTAAGACACATTATCTTAGCCGAAACCAACAAGTACTTTGCTAAGCAGCTAGGTAAACATGCCTCTTACAATGCACTGGACTCAGCAGTTAAGTAACGAGGTTTACTGAAATACCTTAAGCCCTTTTTTAATGTTTAAAAACAGGCTTAAATAATAAAAAGGCGCAGTCAGTGAATGACTGCGCCTTTTTTGAAAGCTGATTATCTCAGCACACATCATCTTGATAAGCATCAAATTAACCTAGGGATTATTTAGCTGTGATGGTTTGTTTTACTGTGCTTTTTAGATTGTTCATAAAGGTTTTAAAGTGAGGCATAAAATCCAAAAATAGTGGATGCTTACGGTTTTGCATCATCACAGGCCCTAACAGTCGTAAGGCTACGGCGACTCTGGTGGCAAGCGGCGCTTCTAAGCCACTGCCCTTTTTTATATTTTCAACAGCGTTGAATAGGTCTTCCCTATCTTGAAACTCAAAGCTTAAGGTTTTGCCAGTATCTTGGCCTGAGATCTGCTCTTCAACGGTAATGCGGTAGCGATTTTCTCGGTTAATTTTAGGGATCATAATCTCTCTCCGGCTTAATGAAACAAGTTAAAACTAGTTGATAAGGTCAACTATAATTGCACTGGTTGATTTTGTCAACCATTTAATTGTAGCAATGTTAACCAGTAGAGAGCTGTTATAAGGTTTACACAGGGTTTGGATTAACTGGTTACGCTTCAGCAAGACGCAACCAGTTAGTTTGAGCTAGGACCTTGTTAGTTTCAGCCTGCTTTTTATGACGTTAAACTTTTAATTGCCGCGCATTAACGGCGACATTAAGCTTTAAGGCTTGGGCTTTAACACTTAAGCGTTAAGACTTGAGAAGTAATCATCCCAACTTTGATGCTTACGACCTGCAGCTTGGGTAAAGTCGCTGGGGTTATCTGATTTACCATTAAGTATGCCTTGGTAAATACCTGCAATCACCGTACCCATAAATTCACCCAGTTCAGCGGTGCGATCGTCGCGGTATTGCGCCACTGAAACAGGAATATATTTAAGGCTAAGCTCAAAACTCTTATTCAAGTATTCAGCCAATTGATATTGAGTTATTGACTCACCATGGAGGTTATAAACATGGCCGTTATGTTTATCTTCAGTCAACATGCAGGCATAGGCAAATGCCAGCTCTTTTCGAGTGGTGTAACCGCACTTGCCATCGCCAGCGCAATTGGAAATAAAGCCGGCCGCCTTGTAGCTATCAATATACTCAATATCTGGCTCAATATAGATACCGTTTCGGCCTATAACCCACTCAAGTCCTGAGCTCTGGACATCTAGCTCGGTTTGTCGATTACTCTGAATAACCGGAGAAAATGCAGTGTCTTCCTCAGCGCCTTGAACGCTGGTATAGACAATTTTTTTAACCCCTGCCTGCTTGGCTGCTTGAATAACATTACGATGCTGAGGAATACGCGCTTCAGGGGCTGCCATACCTGATACCAGTAATAAGGTATCGACACCATTAAGCGAAGTCTCAAGCTCAGCGAGATTATCGTAATCACCTGGGCGAACTTCAACCCCAAGGTGTTTGGCATTGTCGACGGTTCTAGCAAGGGCGATTACATTGTAATTGGGGCCTAAAGCAAGCAGGGCATTTACTATTGCAGCGCCAAGTTGACCACTAGCTGCTGTTACAGCAATATTCATTGGATATTCTCCTGTTCAAAGCATTTAATCCATCGGTGAGTGCCAATCTACAAAAATTAAAGCATAGCAGCTTATTTGCGCAGCCGAATAACTGCTAGTGAATAACCACAGCCGAATAGCCACTGGCGAATAACTGCTAGCGAATAACTGCTAGCGAATAACCGCAGCCGAATAACTGCTAGCGAATAACCACAGCCGAATAACTGCTAGCGAATAACCACAGCCGAATAACCACTAGCGAATAACCACAGCCGAATAGCCACAGCCGAATAGCCACAGCCGAATAACTGCTAGCGAATAACCACAGCCGTATAACCACTAGCGAATAACCACAGCCGAATAGCCACAGCCGAATAACTGCTAGCGAATAACCGCAGCCGAATAACCATTGGTGAACACCATCAACAAAGGTTAACCCTAAAAAATAGGCAAAAAGCAGCATTAATATCTAAATAAGGCTTAAAGTAAGCCTCTTTTAGTGTTTTGTGTTACGAAAAGTCTTTTCCCATCCAACAAAACGCTATCTCAATTGATGCAGATCAAGGTGCTCCTAGCTTAACTATTGTCTTATAAAGGTGACTAAGATCACTAAAGCACATTCAAACTGTGCTTTAGTGTCACAAATATAACCCTACAAGCTCCATCACATAAAATAATAGGTGTACTCATGGAATTACTACCGAACTGCTATACCGACGTGTGTATCAATGGAAAATGGTTTCATTACGATCACAACAAACAAGCGGCATTTATGCTTAATGGTAGCGATCCGCTCTCAATTGAACTTGAGATTACCCCCACCACAGAAGCAGAACTTGAAGCACACCTGGCCTCTATTGCCACCTTCTAAGCAAACTAACTACCGCAATATCAAACCTTGGTTTGATAACGACAATGCCAGAAACAAAATTCCCCTCAATATTGTTTCTGGCTTGATATTTCATTTTCCGCTGTCGCTTTAAGCTATAATGACAATACAACACCAAGAGTATCTAGTTGTTAATGAGGCATTAATGGAAAAACGTACGGTTGTAGTTATTGATGACGATCCTGTTTGCACAGGCCTGTTACTGGCAATTTTGGGCGATGAATATCGGGTTATGACAGCAAATTCTGGCGATGCTGCTATCGAAATGTTTGCAAGCATTCGCCCTAATTTAATTTTCGTCGATATCACTATGCCTAATATCAATGGCTATCAAGTAATCAAGTTTATTAAAGATCAGCCTGAAATCGCCAATACTCCGATCGTAGTAGTCAGCTCACTCATTGAAGCATCTGATCAAGAGTTAGCCTTAAAAATTGGTGCTGATGATTACCTGACGAAGCCCATCATGCCCAATGATGTGCAAAAAACTATTGATCGCTTTCTGAGTTAATCGATCATTTGAGCAGTAAAAAAGCCTTTTCATAATGAAAAGGCTTTGTCATTTTTACAGCTAGCTTAAAAGTACATTGGTAAGTACCTTAATCCATAAACACTAATTCATAATGAGCTTTGTCACCTTTAACTTCTAAGGCTACCCGGTAAGTCTCAACCGCAGTTTTCCAATTCACACTGTCTAAGGTTAAATAATACAGCCCTGATTCAGCTTCATTGATATCAAGTGAGCAGGTTTCAGCCTCAATGCAATTTGCATGACTCGCCTGATGCCAATCCAGATTGTACTTGGTTGACGACTGCGTCTTTGAAGGGTAACCCATAATAATCAGGTTAAATGCACTTGCGTCAGTGACCGACAAATCATCATCACCTGTCAGTTTTACTGTCACTGCGCCATTTTCTGCATCAACAGATTGTAAGCTAGCAGTTAAGGTCTCAGTTTGATCAATATTGACCGTCAATACCGGAGGCTCTACAGGTGGCTCAATTGGCGGATCTATAGTTTCATCATCAGAGCCTCCACAGCCAAACAACAACATCGAACTCAAGCCAATGACACTACATAATTTAAGATGTTTCATGTTATTACTCCCAGCAATTAGTGGCCGCCGTGACAGGTATTACATGACATATTCGTTTGCACACTAGGGGCAAATGTTGATGACGATGTATGACAACCTTGGCAATCTTGAGTCGCATCTGAAACTGGGTGATCATTTACGGTCTCACCATCAAAAGCCTTGTTAAGCATTGCAACTAATTCATAGACCACAGAGGCTGAAAGCTGTTTACAGCGCATGCCTTTTTCACTAAATGACTTACCATTTTCACTGGCCCAAAGACTAATAGAGCTGTGACAAAGGGTGCTATTTGCCGCTGTAGGTTTACCGACTTGAGCTAAGGTCTCTGTCATGTCAGCGCCTATGCCTTCAATAAATTCAGCCGTTTGAAACGGTAGTGTTTCTGATTCATAAAAACGCATGGTTTGACTTAACATTGCATTGGCAGGCTCACCATTAATGGATAATAAATTAACCAACATACCTGTGGCGTTAATATTGCCACAAACAGTGCCTTCTCCTAGCATGCCTGCATAGCCATAATGCGCCATGGCGGTTGGTACTTGGGCGAACTTATCAGCATCAACAGAATCTGATTCTGCCAAGCTTTGAATAATGCTATCAAATACTTGGAACATACAGCCATTACCGGTTTCATAAGCACGTTTTGCCACAACCATGGGATCAAGTTTGCTATAAGCTAAGCGGGTACCCACTTCTAATTTCCAATCTCCGCTAACGTTGGTCACTGCCGCTATAACAGGATTAGCGATAAGTGCCCCGCCCGCTGCCGCAGTAGAAATACCAATAATACGGTTGATCGCTTGTCTTCTATTTAGAGTTTTCATAATCACTTGCCTCGCATTTTTATATTTATTCCCAACTTTTAAGCTGAGTGTTGATAACTGGCAGAACGCTAAAAAGTACATTTTCAGCACTTACGTTTCTGGCTTGAGATAAGCATGACAGACAGGAAAAATGGCAACGGGAGCTAGTTCAAAGTAATATTTCAGTTAATCACTCCATTAGAAAAATCGAATTGAAGATGGATTAAATAGCGAAAAAACTCAACTTGACAGCGTTAAATATCAAAAAAGAACCCGCATTTAGCACGTAATACTAATTACAGAGTTTTACTTTTGAGATTACTTAAAATCCAATGTGACCCAGATCACGTTAAGTTAATTGTCCGTAGCAGAACTAGCAATATCCGAAGCGCGGGAGCTTGATACGAGCAGCCGCGACTGCAATGGCTATTGGTCATAACAAAGAAGTAATGAGTGGCTTTTAGCAAAAGCCAGCTGCAAAGTTAGTGCTGTATGGTAAAACTGTGATTTGTAGAATGTTTGTAATTATTTAATTGCAGTAAACTTAACAATAGAATGTTTATCTGAGTGTGATTTAAATGCGCATTGAAATCTTTGAATTTGATATTGCCAATAGCCAAATACTCAATACTGAATCTCAAGTTCAGCTGCACCTTACCCGCACCGAAAGTCAGGTTTTAGAGCAATTAAGTCTTCACCCCAATCGCATCATGACCAAAGGCCAATTAGCCTGTGCTGGCTCCCAAAGCCCTGTTATGAGTGAATCGGCAGTGGCAAAAGCAGTATTTACTTTGCGTAAGTACTTTGGCGAAAATTATGCTGAATTAATTGAAACCATTCCGCGTAAAGGTTATCGGCTCAATATCACCCCACCAGCAGCCAGTTGGATTCAGCAATCTGCAAAGCATAAAAAACACTTTATCTATACCACTGCATTGGTGCTTGTAGTGTTAACCGCCATTATTGCAGCAATGCATCAATACATACTGTTTAAACCTGCACAAACGCCAGTCAAAAATAGCCGCATTGTGCAATTAGATAATCAGCAACAAATAAAACTGACGTGGCTTGAGTCACCCAGCATATCAATGCAACAAGATAAGCCCACTGAAGAAAAAATCATTGCTGCTCTCAACCAATGCAACACCTTAGTGTGGCAACAAGTGTATCTGGCATTTTCTAACGACATGCAGGTGTTAAATATCTCTTTAGCTCGGCAAAAGCCAAATGGCGATAACTTAATGCGCAATATTAAAACCAGTGATTTTAGTTTAACCCCGAATTTTATCTCCGATAAATGGCTAGCTGAGGTATCACTCTGTGACTAATCGCATCATATTCAGAATACTGGCGGCCTTAATGGCCATTGTCAGCATCGTCATTGTTTACCAGCATATCAAAGCAACCGAAGTGGATATGGTGCTATCTTGTCGCAATGAATTAGTGGCGAAAAACCCTAATAGTGACACCATTGAACATCACTCGCTGATCGCTGATTTTACCTTACAAAAACGTTCAGCCAGTATCAGCTACCGTTACTTCACGACCGATGGCAATCCTATTGCAACCCTGTATTTAACAGGCGATGTACTTAGCGCTTATAAAGAGAAAGACACCTACATTTTAAACTTAACCCACAATGAATTAATTAGGCATAATACTGAGCTGCCATTACCACAACATGCCAGCCACTTAGAGGCCTTTGCTAAAAGAAATATCAGTAAAAAAGGCGTCCATAACCTTACGATTCAAATTACTAATCGAAATGCGCAACAAAATACCGTGTTACTGTATTTTTTACCCAGTACTAATATCTGTGCCTGCAACCTCGTGGAAATGAAGTAACTGAGCTAATGATTTAAAGTGACGCTTTAAAGTGATGCTTTAAAACCGTCACTTGCTAATAGGCTAAAAAATATAAAAACAATGCAGCTCAGTTCACATAAGCACAAACACTTGGTAACAACAAACCTAAGCAATGCTATAATCCCGCTTCGAACAACTTCAATAAAACTATTAATAACAATATGTTGCTGGATTAATATGCCTATAATAACCACAAGAACACTGCGCTACCTTCCTTTATGCATGGCTGCGGCCTTTGCTACCTCAGTTCAAGCTAACAATCACAGTTTTGATGCGCGCTCACATGCCATGGGCGGTGTGGGTGTTAGCAGCGCCGATTATTTAACGGCGCCATTTCATAACCCTGCATTAACGGCGCGTTTTAAAGAGTCAGATGGCGTGGCGGTATTGTTCCCTGCTTTTGGGGTACACGCTAACGATCCCACTGACACTATCGAGAATGTTGAAGATTTTTCAGACGTTTATGATGATTTTAAAAACATCAGCATGCCTACTGAAGCTGATGCCCAAGTGGTGATTGATCAACTGCAGTTGATCCAAGGTAACTATGCCCAAGTACAAGTGGGCACCCAGTTAGCCATAGCGATCCCCAATAAATTTGTATCGGTCAACCTGTTTGCCCAAGCCTATGCCGATGCACTGGTGTTTGCTGATATTGCTGATAGCGATCTTGATCCTATCAATATCATCAACCAAGAGTTGAACTCTCAAGCGTTAACCATGGGTGTGGTCGTGACTGAAATTGGTGTCAGCTTAGCTAAGTCGCATCAGTTTGCCACAGGCGAGATCTACTATGGGGTGTCACCTAAATATCAGCAGGTAAACACCATTAATTATATTACCGACATTGATAACTTTGAGTTTGATGACTGGGATGATGATCGCTACCAAAACGATCAAGGCAATATGAACCTTGATGTCGGTGTTGCTTATCAACACAACGCCGGATTTGGCTTTGGTTTTGTAGGTAAAAACTTAATAGAAAATAGCTATGACACTGAGCTTATTAATGGCGTGCAAGGTCAATATGAGATCAGCCCGACTTATACAGTGAGTGCCAATTATCAAAACCGTTTTATCACCGCAGCCATTGATGTGCAGTTAAATGAATCTGAAGGTTATAGCAATATTGACGGCACGCTTAACCAGTTTGATAGCAGTAATGACAATCGCCAACTCGCGGCTATTGGGCTTGAGTTTAGCCCTGCTAGCTGGGCTAAATTGCGCGCCGGCTACCAAACAGATTTAACAGATAATATCGATGACAGCGTGACTGCCGGTTTAGGCTTATCCATTGCTGGAGTATTTAATATCGATATTTCAGCCAATTACAGTGATGAAAATAATATGGGCGCAGCACTGCAAACCAGCTTCACTTTTTAGGTTTTAGATTTAAAGTTTAAGCTTTCTGAGCAGAGATTTTTAAAAAGTAACCATAATTAACAACGCTTACGTTGCTGATAATAAAAAGGCTGTTGCAGAAAGTTCTGCAACAGCCTTTTTTATAAGTGATATTTAATCAGTTAGTAAGGCTTAAATATTTGTATTTCGCCCCTACTATTTAGCTCCAGGTTCAGCAAAGCGGTTCATCCACTGCTCAACTTGGTTATACCAATAAATTGAATTATTCGGCTTCATGATCCAGTGGTTTTCATCAGGGAAGTAAATCATCTTCGACTCCACACCACGGGTTTGCAGAGTGCGGAATAACTCAAAACCTTGGCCGACTGGCACACGGTAATCAAGCTGACCATGAACCACTAAGGTTGGGGTATTAAAGTTTTCAGCGCCGTAATGGGGCGAAATTGCCTTGTAGATTTCTGGCTTGTCCCAGTAGTTACCAAAACGGGTACTGTGAACCGAGAAATCTGCCGCCATTTGCGAGTACATGTTATAGACCGCAGCGTGGATAAATAACGCATTAAATGGCTGTTCTTTTTGACCTAATATAATCGAGGTTAAGTAGCCGCCATAGCTTGCACCACCCGCCACTAAACGATCGTTATCGATCCAGTCTTTTTGCTTAAACCACTCTGTCGCTTTAAACACATCTTCCAGTGACTTGTTTTTCCAGTCTGGGTTGATGCTGTCAGCAAAGTCTTGACCAAAGCTGTTTGAACCATGAAAGTTTGGCCACGCCGTCACATAACCCCATGACGCAAAGGTTTGCGCATTCCAGCGATAGTGGAAACCATCAGAAATGGCATTGTGTGGACCACCGTGGATCAGCATCATTAATGGGTATTTTTTGCTGCGATCAAAACCCGGAGGATAATGAACCCACATTTGAATGTCTTGATCGTTATAACCTTTATAGGTCACCGACTCATAAGTGCCCACATCGATATCCGCTAAAATCTCATCATTAAAGCTGTCTAAACGGGTACTATTACCATTGCGTGGATTGATTTTTACCAAGCGCGCTGGATAAGTAAAGCTGTCATTGGCGGCCACTAAGGTGCCGTCATTCGCCAGCGCAGGCATACCAAAGTTAGTCGCTTTAGTGATGGCTTTTACTTTGCCGTTTTTAGCATTGATATGAAAAATGCGTCTTGTGGCGGCATCATCAATGGCTGCATAAAAGCCTTTGCTGTCGGGTGTCCACACAAAACGCGCGACGCTGCGATCCCAGTCTTTGGCAATCACTTTTTCGCTGCGCTTGTTAACATCGAGCAAAATTAGCTTGGCAGTATCGGCATAAAAACCATGAATCGTTTGGCGGGTAAAAGCCAAGGTTTTGCCGTCTGGGCTAAATGTTGGGTTTGCATCTGGCGCTTGGTTGTTCGGGGTTAGGTTTTCAACCTTAGCGCTACCGATTTCAGCGAAAAAGATATCGATTTTAGCGTCAACTTGGTTGTCCCAACCGTTGCTATTAAAGGCAATAAAACCCTCAGCTGGATCGATGTCATAGCTAGCTGCACTTTGCGACGAACGTGGTAACTGCTTGTTTAAAGGCTGAGTAATTGGCTCAATATCGCCACCTTTAGCAGGGATACGAAACACATGGGCTTCACGGTCTTCATCCAGCCAATGATCAAAGCTTGAATAAGGTAGTGCATTCCATTGGTGGGCTGATACTTTATCGTCTTTATCAGCTTTTAATTGCTCGGCTACTTGATCCCAGTTTTTACCTGGAAATACTGAACTGATAAAGTAAATATGCTCACCCACCCACTTAATTCCATAAGCGCCACTTGGCACCTCAGTTAAGCGCTGGGCTTCACCTGGTGAGTTCATTGGTAATAAGTACACTTGACCCGCTTCGTCTTTATCACGCTTGCTGATAAAAGCTAAAGTATTGCTGTCTGGTGAGAAGGTTGGCTCACTCACACGTAAACCTTGAGCGGTAATTGGGCGCTGGCTGTTGCCCTCTTTATCAAATAACCATAATTGAGTTGAGCCTTTATCTTCAGGCACATCGTAGTTAGTGACAGGTGCAATGATGTAATCGCCATTGGGGGAAATAGTAGGATTACCTAAACGGCTTAGTTGCCACAATACATCCACTGAAAGGGTTTTGGTTTGCTCTGCAAACGCTGTCGCTATTGGCATAAACATGCACAACAGCACGATCCCGACTCTCTTCACGTGTCGTCTCCTTTAAATTTTGTTTTAATTATTTTATTTTTGCTAATAACTTTGTCTGTTCATGCGGCGATAAAAGTTAACTAAATTCTATCGTCATCAACAAATAGCAGTGGCTCAGTTGGCAAGTTGTTACTGTTATCACATCACTATCATCAGGCTTAACACTTAAATAAAACTTAAACCTGAGATTGATAAGCAAAAACCACAAATTTAGAGCTTATCAGGCTAGTTTTTGACCTAAACACCATTGTAAGCAGTTTATAAAAAAAGCTACCATTATTAAAATTAGCTGTTGATTAATAAGGGGAATATAACAATGGTGCAACATGGTTGATTCACATCAAGACAAGATAAAACAGCAGCTTTCAGCGGTTTTTTTAACTGATTATAAAATCAGTAAATTACAATTTAATTTGCTGATTTTTCTGGCCATCATTTGGGGGGGAGTCTGTAATTATTTAGCAATTAGTTATATTCCCATTGAGTGGTTCAATATACTCGGTTTTTGGCCCATTTTAGCCATGTATTTGTTCTTCAGCATTGCTGGGGCGCTGTTATTAGACCAAAAGTTGCCGATAAAAATCTTTGCAGGCTTCAATGTTATTGTCTTAGGCGCGGGAATACTGCTCAGCTTTATGCTGAAATCGGTTGCCGCAGACACCATTTATACCTTCTTTCAATATGCGGCCTTAATGACCTTATTGATGCTGTTTATCATCCATTTTTTGCCTAAAACTCTGCTAACCAAGAAGGTGGTGGCGACTATTGCACTGGGACTAATCATACTAATAGAGCTAGTATCATGGTCACTTTGGGGAGTAACCAGCAACCTATTTAGCTTAGGCATTCTGGTGATGGTTTTTAGTGGCAGCAGCAGTCTTTGGGCTGAAGCCAATGAAGAATATGATGGCAGTGTCGGTTATTGTGCCGAATTAGACTATAAAATAAGTGATGCCATCTCTTGGAGCGCATTTGTGTATATGGGGTTAATTCATTTACTCATGACCCATCTCTCTAAAAGAGAGTCGTCTTAGATTATAAGTAGGGCAAGCAAGCTAACTTGTTTGCCCTATTAATATTTAGCTTGAAAATAGCCTGTTAAAATGACCTTGAAAAATAGCCTTTAACTATCAAGCTGCAACTATCCCATGATTAATCGCTTAGAAAAAACCTAACGGGTTAATGTCGTAACTCACCAGCAAGTTTTTGGTTTGTTGGTAATGATTTAAGGCCATCTTGTGGGTTTCACGGCCCACGCCTGATTTTTTATAACCGCCAAATGCCGCATGGGCTGGATACATGTGATAGCAGTTGGTCCACACTCGGCCTGCTTGAATATTACGCCCCATTCGATAAGCCAAGTTAGTGTCTCGGGTCCACACTCCTGCGCCCAAGCCAAAGTCAGAGTTATTGGCCATGGCGAGTGCTTCGGCTTCATCCTTAAAGGTGGTGAGCGATATCACTGGGCCAAAAATCTCTTCTTGGAACACGCGCATATCATTGGTGCCTTTAAGCAAGGTTGGCTGAATATAATAACCACTATCAAAATTATCACCCACAGATGCAATCTCGCCGCCTAATAACACTTCAGCGCCTTCTTTTTTGCCGATATCAATGTAGCCTAATATTTTATCGAACTGCTCTTTCGATGCCTGCGCGCCAACCATGGTGTCGGTATCTAAGGGATTACCACGCTTGATCGCTTTTGATCGCTCTATCAGCATTTCCATGAATTGCGGGTAAATATCTTCTTGGATCAGTAACCGTGACGGACAGGTACATACTTCTCCTTGGTTGAAAAAGGCCAGTACCGCGCCTTCTACGCACTTACTTAAATATTCATCTTCAAAGTTAACCACATCGTTAAAGATGATATTGGGTGACTTACCACCTAGCTCGACCGTGGAGGGAATAATGTTTTCAGCGGCGCATTTTAAAATATGCGATCCAACAGGAGTTGAGCCAGTAAAGGCAATTTTGGCAATACGCTTACTGGTTGCGAGCGCTTGACCTGCTTCTTCACCAATACCATTAACGATATTAAGCACCCCAGCAGGCAGCAGATCGCCAATTAACTCCATTAAAAATAGAATCGATGCTGGTGTTTGCTCCGCAGGTTTAAGGATCACGCTGTTGCCCGCAGCGAGCGCAGGCCCAAGCTTCCACGCCGCCATTAATAGAGGAAAGTTCCACGGAATAATTTGCCCAACAACCCCTAACGGCTCATGAATATGGTACGACAAGGTATTGGCATCAATCTCTGCGGCGCTGCCCTCTTGGGCACGTAAACAGCCAGCAAAGTAACGGAAGTGATCAACTGCTAAGGGAATATCGGCATTAAGGGTTTCGCGCACGGCTTTACCGTTATCCCAAGTTTCGGCCACTGCCAGAGCCGTTAGGTTATTTTCGATGCGATCGGCTATTTTTAATAAAATATTAGAACGCTCCGTGGCAGAGGTTTTACCCCAAGATGCTTGAGCTTTATGGGCTGCATCAAGGGCTAACTCAATATCTTGTGCATCTGAACGGGGAATTTTACAAAAAACTTGGCCATTTACTGGGCTGATATTGTCAAAATACTTGCCATTAACAGGCTCAACCCACTGACCGCCTATGAAGTTTTGATATACAGATTTATAGCTCATTTCTGAACCTGCTTCGCCGGGTGCTGCGTAAATCATGCTACTTTCCTCTAATTGTATTTTTTGGATAACTAATTAAGCTAAATCAATTATTGGAAAGTGACTATTCTGAGAATCCACAGCTGTTGACTCACAGTACAAATGATTGTGAAACTACTGTCTAGCTCATGGCGACATTACCCATAAGCTGAGCTAAGTTAATGATTTAAGTTAACGAATTAGCTCCGAGTTTTAAGGGAAAAGCTATCACAGCATAAGTAAGGATTGTTGTTCAGGAACAAATATACCAAATGACTTGGTATCACTCTGTGAGGGAACAATATGATCAGTGGACGCCTACAACTGCAGCGCAGCAAGCCAAAGGTACTAGTAGAAAACAAGATTAGTTTTGCTGGACCTGAATCTGAACTGAGTATTTACGATACCTTTGAGCAAGCCTCACGGGTGGCACTACAATCTGACCAACTGTTATTTTGCGGCATGGTGACGGGTAAAAAAGTGATGCACTCGGTAGATGATTATGAGGCGGCGTTTTACCCCCATGAATCTTTTATTATGGCGCCCAATCAAGCCGTAGAAATTGATTTTCCTGAGGCTAAAATCCATCAACCCACCACCTGTTTAGCCATTGAGATTTCAACCGAACGGGTACAACAAATTGCCGATAAACTCAATCTGAGCGCGCCTATCGATAAGCAATATGGCCACTGGCAATACCAACCATCTTTAGTGCATACCCACCATAATCAGCAAACCCAAGCGCTATTAGACAGAATTGTGGCGATTTATACCGAGAATGAACAGGACCGCAGTTATCTGATTGATTTGGCGATTTCAGAATTAATAGTGCGCTTAATGCGTCATCAAACCCGTGACTTTTTATTGCATCACAGTCATAACGACCCGCAATTTAATGGCCTCAACGCCGCGTTACACTATATTAAGCAGCACCTCAGCGAGCCATTAGATATTAATGCCTTGTGCCGACAAGCCTGTATGAGCCGCAGTAAGTTTTTTCAGCAATTTAAACAGCATTTGGGCTGCACGCCGATGGTTTATCAGCAGCAAAGCCGCTTAACTCAAGCGGCGACGCTGATAGAGCAAGGCCAGCAAATAACCCAAGTGTGTTATTCACTGGGCTATCACAGTGCTAGCCATTTTAGTCGCCTGTTTAAACAGTTTTATGGCATTTGCCCTGTTGATTATAAACTGCGCCATTTAGCGAGTTAGCTTTTAAATCGGATTTAAGCTTACAGCTGGGTAAATTGACGGATCAAGTTATGGTAAACATTGTGCAGTTTATCTAACTCACTGCGATCGGTATTACCTTGGCTAATGAGCTTTTGAATGGTTTGATCAAGCTGATACAGGTTTTGCCTTAAACTGCCATCAGCCACCATGCTTTGCATCCAGGTAATAGCTGCTACTCGTTCACCACGGGTCACTGCCGTTACCTTGTGTAAACTGCTAGATGGATACAATACCGCGTAACCTGCAGGCAGCTTTATTTGCTGCTCGCCAAACTCGGTAGCAATGATTAACTCGCCGCCATCATACTCATCTGGCTCACTTAAAAAGGTGGTCATCGACATATCACTTCTTAGCACCTCATTGGTGCCCGGAATGCGCATCACTGCAGCGTCTACGTGAAAACCATATTCTTCAGAGATACCATAGCGATTAAAGCAAGGCGGAAAAATTTTATGGGGTAAGGCCGCCGAAACGACCTTTGGCGTGCTGCCAAACTTAGCTAATAACCTATTAGCCAGTTGGCGCACCACATCATCATTAGCATCCGCTTGATGGTTATTTTTGACTGACGCCGCCATGCCCATGGCGGTTTGCTTGCCATCTAACCATGGCGCATCAGCTAATTGCTGCCTAAATAAGCTCACTTCTTCAGCAGTCAATATTTTCTCAATAACAATCATGATGATCCCTTTAATTAAAATTCAAATGTCGCAGTTAAGTTGGCGTTTCTTGCATCACCAAGATACATGAATGAGCCTGAGCGATATGCCGCAGTCCAGTACTCCTCATCGAGAACATTACCCACATTAATCCGGAAGGTTAATGCTTCTGTCGCATTGTAATTAGCAAATAAACTCACCACTTGATAAGCCGGTACCACTACGCTGTAACGGTCATTTTCAGGATCATATCCTGCTGCTGTGTCAGGCTGTCCGCCGTACATTTCGCCTTGATAAGTGTAACCACCACCAATGACAAACATGTCATTAATCTCATAACGGAGCTGTAAATAGGCACTTTCATCAGCAAAGTTACTCAGTTTTTTACCGATATAATCTTCATTAAATGATTCAAGTACTTCTGAGTCCATTAATGACGCTGAAAGCTGAATACTAAAGGCATCAGTAATGTTACCCACCATGCCAATTTCAATCCCTTCTACACGGTTTTTACCGGTATTGAGGCTACCTAAGGTTGAATAGCTATCACCGACGCTTTCCATTACATCATCTTTAGTGATTTGGAATACCGAGGCAGAAAACATCACGCTATCGTCAAACAGCATCCATTTAGTACCCAGTTCAATATTCTCAACCAATTCTGGATCCGCTGCCAGTACTTGCTCAGGTGTGCCACAAAGTCCACCATAACCACAACTTGCGCCAAGGTCTGACTCACCGCCATTGATGTTAGTCGCGGTACTGTAGCTGGCGTATATATTGCCTGCTTCTGTCAGGCTATACACTAAGCCAACATGGCCGTTATACATGCTGTCGGAATAGTCATATAAAATATCACCATTACGGCTACTTGAAGTGTCATTGGTGTAATCAAAGCTATCTTGTCTGAAGCCGAAAAAGAGTTCTACCTCTTCGGTGATTGCCACGGTATCCATGAAGTAAGCCGAGATGGTTTCGATGTTATATATGGCATCAGATGCCCCTTTTGAATAAGTACGGCCCATCAGCTGGTCGATATTATCAACTTCATCGCCATTACCATCAATAATACAGTAAGCACCAGACTCGCCTCTGCGGCCATCGACGATACAATTAGTGGCGTTATTATTGACGATATCATACAAGCCGTTATCCACTGATTCATCGCTATATTCGAGTCCAAATACCCACTTATTCTCCATACCTAAAATATCGGTATTCCAGAATAAGTTGAACTGAGTGTTCCAGTATTCAACATCTTGGCGTCCTTGATGGGTGCTAATGGTTAAGGTTTCAGCCCCCGGCGCGTCAACATCGCTGGCTGCGCGATTAGTGCCACTCATACCCGTAGTTATATAGCCATTTTCAGTGCGACCAATACGAGTAGCATTGTAGAAAGTTAAGCTGTCTGAAATGTCATATTCGGTACGCAAGGTAAACGTGCTGACATCAGAGCTGAGAAAGTCAGAATCTTGAGCATAAACTGGAATATCTTCGATTGGCTTGCGAGTATCTTGGTCAAAGTAGCTACCTAAATCAGCCACATCATCGGCCTTCATGTAGTAACCATCGGCGATAAATGACAAAGCATCAGTCGCTTCATACACTAAAGACAATTGAGCACCATTTCTTTCTGAGCTAATGCCTTCACGGCCCGGCTTATCTTCATCGGCAATCAGGCCGTTAATTCGCAGCGCGACATCTTCAGTTAGCGGCACGTTATAATCAACAGTAAAACGAGTGTGATCATCGGTACCGACTGCGGCATCAACGCGGCCAAAGTTATAAGCAGTTGAGGCTTTTTTGGTGACACTGTTAACGGCACCGCCTGATGATCCGCGTCCAGCAAAGGTTGAACTTGGGCCTTTGGTTATTTCCACTTGTTCGGTGGCAAAACTTTCACGGGTGGTCATGCCAGGATCGCGCAAACCATCAACAAACACATCACTGCGGGCTTCATGGCCACGAATAATATAGCGATCACCAAAAGCATTACCGTTTTCACCGGTGCCCAAGGTCACACCCGCTTGGGTAGACAAAATATCTTTTAAATCGGTTAAGCCAGATTCTTGAATTTGATCTTGAGTCAGTACCGTGATCATTTGTGGGGTATCAACTAGATCGGCAACGCGACGTTTATCCCCTGATGTATCGTAAAAATACACCGAACTTTTCACCCCGTGGACTTCAATGCGCTCGATGGCTTCTTGTGACTGGCATTCAATATTTTCGCTTTTATCGCAAGCTTCAGTTTCTACTTCAGCGGCATAGGCAGGAGCGCCACTAAAAAACAAGGCGGTAGCAACGGCTTTTGCACCTAGGGATAACGACGTGTGATAGCGAGATTTCATATTAAAAACAATCCTTTTGTTAGAACCAACTAATTTAGGAGGCGATACTAACAAAGCGGCAACAACAATGTAAATAAAAACCATTATCATTTACATTAGTGTTTGAGTTGTAAATTTAGTGATGTGAGACGTTTTGCTGAACCAACTGTGTTAGCAAGTCCCACGCAACAACTTACGGATTACACAAGACATTGACTAAACAAGACATTGATTAAAGAAGGTATTAATTCAAGAGGGGTATTGATTAAAGCAGCGAATAATTAAAGCGGCAGCAATAAAAATGGGCTGACCTGTTATAGATCAACCCATTGTAAAAAATAAGCTTATTTTTATAAGCTGAGCAAACTAGTCTTAAAAAGACCTAAGCCTAGTTCTAGTTAAAGAACTAGATAAGTGGGTTACCACCTTTACTTTCCACCTGGCCGATAACTTCAATATTGCTTAGGGTCGATAAAATACCCCATTGCTGAATCGTCATCATGTCAGTCACTTCAGCGGCACTAAAGCTCAAACGTAAACCATCTTTTTGATATTCTTTTGCTAAGTTACTTGGCAGAATTTGCTGACCATCGTCAGTTAAAATGCCCCAAAATCCACCTTCAAGATCAAAATATCTTACAGTCCCTTGTTGCATAGCGATCCCTTTTTCAGAGCTAGTATCAGGTTTTTCCATTTCAGCCGTTTTTTCTACAGGGGCTGCTTTTACCACTGCTGGTGCTGGCTCAGATTGTGGTTCAACTTGCTCATTACAGCCTTGAACAAGTAATAAAGCAGCGATAGATGCAGATAAGGTTAATGATGTGCGCATGGGAGATTCCTTTTAAGCAAAATTTAAAAACAGTTTTAAACCGATCTGATTAACTGTTTCAAGAACGAATGTGTTACGAGCTAACGCTTTAGCAACTAAGTAAGCTGAGTTTACCAGAAACACAGGCCTGTTTAGTGTCCGTAGCGTGCTTTTTATAAACCACAACTAACATCGACAATACATGAGACTCATCAAATATAGCAATAAGATCAATTAAGGCGCCTATTAGCGCCTTAATTAAAGTATTACTCACCAAAGCGATTTATGCCGCTAGATTTATGCCGCTATTAGTGCGTAACAGACTATTTATCTGAGTTGGTAGAACCAATCTTATGGATCGCTAGATCAGCGCCAATAAATTCATCTTCTTGGCTTAAACGTAAGCTAGAGATTTTATTGACGACGCCATACACAATAAAACCACCAATAAGCGCCACAGCAACCCCAGCGACAGTGCCAACCACTTGAGACATTACGCTTACGCCACCTAATCCACCAAAAGCTTGCTGACCGAATATGCCTGCAGCAACGCCGCCCCACACACCACATAAACCATGTAATGGCCAAACGCCTAATACATCATCAATTTTAGTACTGCGTTGTAAACGGGTATACACCATCACAAATAAACCACCGGCCACACCGCCAACAATAAATGCCCCTACTGGGTGCATTAAGTCAGAACCAGCACACACAGCCACCAAGCCTGCAAGCGGGCCGTTATGGATAAAACCAGGGTCATTTTTACCGACAATCAACGCGATAATGGTGCCGCCAACCATGGCCATTAAACTGTTTACCGCCACTAAGCCACTAATGCCATCAAGGGTTTGCGCTGACATAACATTAAAGCCAAACCAACCGACAATCAGTATCCATGAACCGAGTGCCAGAAACGGAATATTAGAGGGTGCAAATGCCACACCCGGTTTACGGCCTTGGCGAGAGCCCAATACATATATCGCCACCAGCGCTAACCAGCCACCCATACCGTGTACCACTACCGAGCCTGCAAAGTCATGGAACTCAGCGCCAAAGGTGTCATTTAACCAAGTTTGAAAACCAAAGTTACCATTCCAAATCATGCCTTCAAACAGTGGGTATACCAACGCTACGATCAAAGCTGATGCTAATAAGAAAGGTTTAAAACTGCCGCGCTCGGCAATGCCACCCGATACGATGGCAGGGATTGCTGCTGCAAAGGTGAGTAAGAAAAAGAACTTAACCAGCTCGTAGCCGTTATTAGCCGTTAGCGCATCAGCACTGACAAAAAAGTGACTGCCATATGCTATTTGGTAGCCAATGACAAAGTACGCCAGCGCTGAAAAAGCAAAATCAGTTAAGATTTTAACTAGCGCATTCACTTGGTTTTTATGCCTAACAGTACCGACTTCTAAAAAGGCAAAACCCGCATGCATTGCCAGCACCATAATGGCACCAAGTAAGATAAATAATGTATTTGCACTTTGTGCCATGACGCTAATTGCATCACTAATGTTATCCATGCTTATCCCCATAAGTTTTTCTTTTATTAAATTCAGGGACTTACAAAAGCAAGAATTATTCCGTTATTAAGGTTTTGTCATACTAATTTGTACCAGTAAGGTGCAAGACATTGATGAATAAGGTGAAATAGCACCAATTACGCCCTAAATAAGTGCATAAATAACGATTAGCTAGTCGCTAAAGCAATATTAAATAACAAGGGTTGCACCACTGTGGGTCACTCAACAAACTAACCGCCACTCACTGGTGCAAACCCATGCTTGATATCAATATTTTTACAGTGAAAACCACTGACAGCACGGCTAAACCTCAAATAGTGCACAAAGTTAGCTTAATTGTGCAGCAAAAAATTCATTTCCCTATCTCGATCACACTTTTGTAATACAATAATACTGTAGTATCCTTAAGCAATGAAATAGAGTTAATCCTAAGGGTAAAAACAATGAAAAAGCTCCATCTTAGTATACTAGCGGTTGCTATTCTTGCAGGTTGCTCCGCGACCTCACCGGCTCCACAAGTAAAAAAAGAGTTCAACTACGATCTCACTAAATACAATCTTGATGCGACTAAAGCGCCAGCACAAAACTTTGACCTAACAAAATGGAAAATCACCCTTCCTGAGCTAACTACAGAAGGCTCGCGTAAAGGCAAAGCCTTAGAGATTAATCGCCACGACCTTGGTAATACCCAAACCCCTTACGTTCACCCTGAGTGGTTTTATACCGACCCTAAAACCGGTGCCTTGGTTTTTGTTGCACCAAATGAAGCGCCTACAACGCCAAATAGTAAAAACACCCGTAGCGAATTACGCGGCATGTTGGCTGAAAAATACGATGATCCAAAAACCAATTTTGTAATTTCCTCTCACCCAGATGCAAGCGAGTACGGCGCAATTGGCGGCCAACTGAAAGCTACATTGGCAGTTGATCAAGTCAGTACCAGTGGTGAATACCGCAAGAACAATGCCTTTGCAGTGGTTATTGGCCAAATTCATGGTTCTGATAACGAGCCATTAAAAATCTTATATCGTAAGCTGCCAGGTCACGAATTTGGTTCACTGTCTTGGAACTATGAGCTAAATCCAATACCAGAATTACAAGATGCCAGAGATAGTAACGGCAAGAAGCTACGTAAAGATATTCGCCATAATGTATTCGGCACTTACAACCTACGTGAGCACCATGACGATCCACAAGATGGTATCCGTCTAGGAGAAATATTCTCTTATGAAGTGAATGTTGAAGGTGACATCATGAAGCTTACTTTCACCAAAAATCCTGGTGAAGCAAACGAAATCGTTAAAACCTTTGATGTGAACCTAGCAGAAGGTAATTACCAAAGTCACGAAGTTGACCAAGGTTACCAAGCTGATTGGATGTACTACAAAGCCGGTGTTTACAATCAATGTAATACCAAAGCCAGCAGCTCAAACTGTGAGTGGCGTGGTATGGAAGCCGGTGACTATGCTCAAGCAAGCTTCTATGAGCTAGAGCTTAATCAGTAACCGCTATTTTATTGATCTTTAATGGCGTTAAATCGCCGTTAGCTATATCGCCCAATGCATTGTCATTGGGCGTTTTTTTGTAGCGTTAATTATTAATTTTAACCCTGATTCAGGACTCATTGCTTCAATAGCTGCGCCAAGCAGTCGCTTATCGATATAAACAACCGACCTCTTATCTATACAAAATAGTTAAACATTTGCCTCAACAGCTGCGCTATTCAGTTGCTTATCGATATAAACAACCGGCCTCTTATCTATACAAAACTGTTAAACATTTGCCTCAACAGCTGCGCCAACCTGTCGCTTATCGATATAAATAACCGGCCTCTTATCTATACAAAACTGTGAAACATTTGCCTTAACAGCTGCGCTATTCAGCCGCTTGTCGATATAAACAACCGGCCTCTTATCTATATAAAATAGTTAAATATTTGCCTTAACAGCTGCGCTATTCAGCCGCTTGTAGATATAAACAACCGGCCTCTTATCTATATAAACAAACTGCCTCTTATCTATATAAACAAACTGCCTCTTATCTATACAAAACAGTCAAATATTTGCCTTAACAGCTGCGCTATTCAGCCGCTTGTCGATATAAACAACCGGCCTCTTATCTATATAAACAACTGCCTCTTATCTATACAAAACAGTCAAATATTTGCCTTAACAGCTGCGCCAACCAGTTGCTTATCGATATAAACAACCGCCTCTTATCTATACAAAATAGTTAATTTTTTGATAAAGTTGCGCCAATTATGGTCTAAGAGGTTAGCATTTTGTTTAAGGAACGGTTCAAAGACGTCAATCTTAAAGGCGATTTGTTTGGTGGCGTCACCACAGCCATCATTTCCCTACCCTTGGCACTGGCCTTTGGTGTTGCCTCTGGCGCTGGCGCCGAAGCCGGATTATGGGGCGCGATACTAGTGGGCTTTTTTGCCTCCTTATTTGGCGGCTCATCAAGCTTAATATCTGAACCGACCGGCCCTATGACAGTGATTATGACCGCCATTTTAACCAGCATGGTGGCCAAATACCCTGAATCAGGAATGGCAATATCCTTTACCGTGGTGATGATGGCAGGCGGTTTTCAATTTTTACTCGGCATGCTCAAGCTAGGTAAATACGTCACCTTAATGCCATACAGTGTCATTTCAGGCTTTATGTCAGGCATTGGGGTGATTTTAATCATCTTACAGCTGTCACCATTGTTAGGTCATGCCGCTCCTGCAGGTGGTGTGTTAGGCACCTTATCAGCCCTCCCAGACACCTTAAGCAATATTAAGTTTGCTGAACTATTTTTAGGCTTACTGACTTTAGCGACATTATTTTTGTTTCCTCAGCGCTATCGTAAATACGTCCCTGCGCAACTGGTTGCCTTAGTCGCCATCACGTTACTGTCAGTGATTTTATTTGATAGTGACAGCATTCGCCGTATTGGGGTTATTCCTGCTGGGTTACCTTCTTTAGTGATACCGCACATAAATGCGGATATTTTTATTACCATGGTGATTGATGCCTTGGTGTTAGGCACCTTAGGCTGTATCGATACGTTACTCACCGCCGTTATCGGAGACTCATTGACCCGTAAAGAGCACGACTCAGACAAAGAGTTACGGGGTCAGGGCTTGGCTAATATGATTTCAGGTTTATTCGGCGCCCTGCCTGGCGCAGGTGCTACTATGGGTACAGTGACCAATATTCAGGTAGGCGCCCGCTCGCCTGTTTCTGGTATGGTTCGCGCGCTAATGCTGGCATTAGTGGTACTTGTGGCTGGCGGCTTAACAGAGCCAATACCTATGGCCGTTTTAGCTGGTATTGCGGTTTATGTGGGCTTTAATATTCTTGATTGGAGCTTCATTCAACGGGCTCACAAAGTCAGTATGCAAGGCATGGCTATTATGTACGGGGTGATGATCTTAACCGTATTTGTCGATTTGATTGTTGCCGTTGGCCTTGGGGTATTTATTTCTAACATTATTATCATTGAACAATTAAGCCAGCAGCAAGCAAGGCAAGTAAAAGCCATTAGTGATGCCGATCAAAACGATGTGCCGCTGACTCAAAGCGAACGCGGCCTGCTGGATCAAGCCAATGGTAAAGTGCTGTTTTTCTATCTGTCAGGGCCAATGATCTTCAGCGTATCAAAAGCGATCTCTCGCCAACATACCAGTGTGAGTGATTATGAAGCGATGATCCTCGATCTTACTGACGTGCCGATGATCGATGTGACTGTTGGGCTAGCGCTAGAAAATGCCATTAAAGATGCCCAAGATGCCCATTGTGAAGTATTTTTATTGTGCCCTAACCTGCAAACCAAAGATCAGCTGCAGAAGTTTCATGTGATTGATTCGCTGCCAACTGAAAACACCTTTTTGTTCCGCTATGAAGCCTTACAGGCGGCCCTTAAACATGTGCAAGCTAACGGCTAGAAATATGAGTAACTGGATGGGTAAGTTAAGATAATAAATAACCCATCCTAACTTACTCAAATAAATCCTAATTTTAGTAAAAATTTCATTAAGATTTGTTAACCAGCTCGCCATTTTTAAACAACATAATGCTATAGTGAACTCAGTTCCAAAATACTGAATTTCTGTTCACCATTTAGGGGTTATCTATGTTAAATGAGAATCACGCACTAATTTTCGACTTTCCAGAATTTAAGCAAGACATTGTTGATTTAACACATAAAGATGAAACATTTCAAAAGCAATCAAAACAATACCACCTACTGGATTATGAAATCCGCCAGTTAGAAATTGATGGCAGCCCAACCGATGACGAACACATGCACCAACTTAAAGTGCAGCGGGCTAATTTAAAAGATGTGCTATTCCAACAGCTAAAAGCCCATCACGACTAATTCGTACCAAACCAGACCCAGCGAAGGGAACGATGCGATAAAACAATCATTCCCTTCACCGCTTGTTCCACTCAGATTTAAACCCATCCTCTCCCACTCTTTTTAGCGCTATTAAAAGCAGCTAAGCGTAAATAGAAAGTCTTCATTAAGCCTTAGCCACTCGCTATTAACCCATTCGTCACTATACTTCTCGGTGTTAATTTTTTAACAACCTAAGAGAGATTAAGATGAAATATATCGTATTAATAATCGGATTATGCAGCTTACTCTTTGCCGTTTCTTCTCAGGCTGAGCTTGAGATTTATAAAGACTATGACATTGGAAAAGAAGTGACTTCAATGACCACGGTGAGGATCGATCCCAACATGGAAGACGTTTACCTAGAAGGCTTAAGAGAAAGTTGGGTTAAAGCGGTACGGTTACAAAAAGAGCTGGGTTATATTAAAGATTGGAAAATTTTTGCCAGTGAATTACCACAAAGTGGCGAATTCAATATGGTGCTAATGGTGATGTTTGAAAATAGTGCCGATTTAGAACCCAATCAGGAAAAGTATAAAAACTTCATGAAAAGTTGGGGCCAAGCCAATCAAGACAATAGCCGTAAAATCACTAAAACTTATCCCAATGTAAGAACCTTAACCGGAGAATACCGATTAAGAGAAATTATCATGAAGTAGAAAAAATTAAGTACAATTTAATCGAGGCTGTAACTAATTTTG
>NZ_JBFRKG010000033.1:0-682 GCF_041469325.1 Shewanella sp. 10N.286.51.B8 | reverse complement strand
GAGGGTGTAACAGATTCTGTGTAACTGCAATTTAGTTAATATGCTTCACAATTCTGTCTTCGAACTCAATAATAAATCGGCTCATCGCAGTACGCCAGTTTCGGATGGGCATGGTCCATTTTTTACTGGCTTCTTTTATCGCAAGGTAAATCATTTTCTTGGCCGAGTCATCATTAGGAAATACCTTACGTTTTTTCAACGCTCGTCTAATCACGCTATTTAACGACTCTATAGCATTGGTTGTGTAAATGGCCTTACGAATATCCTGAGGATAATTGAAAAACGTATTTAAGTTGTGCCAATGATTATGCCATGACTTGCTGATTTGGGGGTATTGCTCATCCCAGGTATCGCTGAAACGGTCTAATTCAAGTAAAGCTTCCTCCTCCGTTGTTGATTGGTAGATGCTTTTAAGGTCCGCAGTGACTGCCTTGTAGTCTTTCCACGATACGTACTTTAATGAATTTCTGACCATATGTACGATACAGAGCTGTACATGAGTATCTGGATAAACGGTATTGATAGCATCAGGGAAGCCTTTTAAGCCATCAACACAAGCGATGAGAATATCCTCAACGCCTCGTTGCTGTAGTTCAGTGAGGACACCTAACCAAAATTTAGCCCCTTCATTTTCAGCTATCCAAAGCCCCATTAGCTCTTTGTGACCTTCAAGGTTAATGCC